>JAJDBZ010000234.1 GCA_029261095.1 Candidatus Omnitrophota bacterium
CGCTTGATGACCACTCCCCAAAAACTCTCCGCCAATACTCCCTTCCTTCCTTCTTCCGATTCGCCATGAATTTTCACCTCCTGACGAATCGTCGCATCAATTGGGATTGGTTGAAGAGGTGGGGTCTACCGGACGGTTACCCCCAATCTACCAATCTCTACTGCCCGACTAACGTCTGCCATATGTCAGCGAAGCCGAGAATCAAAACAGGTTCGAACTCATCGTCCGCTTTGTTGTTTTTCAGAAACTCGAGTAGGTCGTGTGCATCGATCCGATTGTCCTCAAGCATGTTGTAATCAAATGTGGGAATGGGCGTTGGGGTGAGAGTCACAATCTCTGTTGGTGTGAAGGTTGGAGTGACTGTGACACCCACTGAGGGTGTTGCGGTCGGAATGACGGTTTCGCCTCTTGTCGGTGTGAGAGTCGCAGTGACCATCCCACTTTCGGTGGGAGTGGGTGTTGGAGTGAAGGGGTCTCCAGTGGTTTTTCCGGAAAACAGGGTGGTCATCTCTCGAGTATTGTTTTCGGTGTCTGTTTCCAGAATCTGGTAATAGTAGGTGGTGCCCGGATCCAGGCCGGAATCAATCAATTCTGTGGCGGGTGCTAGAATTTCGTTCGCGGGAAGGTATGGCCCCCCCGATAGTTTGGACCGAAGAATCGTATACCCAAAGATGTCCGGAAGATCGGAGGGATCCCAGGCTATTCTCAAACTGTTCTCAGTTCTCCCAATGACTCTCCCATTGTTGATAGACAGCCCACCCTCATTATCCACCTCAAAGCGGTGATAGGTGTCAGGGGGAATTTCAAAACCATTGGGAAAGCGCGTATCGGGGAGGGCTCTCGCTCCGGACACCCGCAAGGTGTGCATCCCCGCCCCGACCTCAGAGCCAATATCAAAATATCCTTTCCAGGTTCTCGCATTTATCCAACCGGGAGATTGGGTGAGAACGAATGAAGTATAAGGAGAGGATTGTCCAAAGGTCACCCAGAGTTTCCGACTCATGTCCATTTCTTTCGAGTAGGTCAGAGTGAAGAGGGCTCTCCCCACCCCTATGCTCTGGTTAGCTTCCAGCGTGACTGTCGCCAGATTGATCTGCACGTTACTCAGAAACGCGGGTGCGTCCTCCACCGGGTTTTCCACAGTCGCTGCCGAGGTCACACCCGCCAGATTTCCACCCAAGTTTCCGGCCACAAACGAATCCGAAACAATCCCGCCGGTGACTCCCGCTCCTTCGTTAAAGACCACGTTTGACGATGTGACAGACACATTATTCTTCACCCCCGGCCCTTTGTTCCCAATGATGGTACTGTTCGTCACAGGGATGCCATCAACCCCTCCACCCAAATTTCCTGCGATGTACATTCCCTCGACCTGATCCAGTGTCGCCGAATCAGCGTTGCCTGAAATGATGGTATTATTGAATTGGATGGTATCGGACGAGATGGAGGCATTCTCAAGGATTACAGAGTCGTTGACGATATCGGCTCCGGATAGTGCTGAACCGAACGCACCGATGACTTGGGAGTTCTCGACAGAAGCGGATCGGATGCCTCCGACCGAATCGTTCAGTGATCGGCAACTCCTGACCAATTCACGACCCACAATTCCTATTCCTTTGTTGAATGCGCTGAGTGAATTCTCGACATAATTTGCGGAGATTCCATCTCCAAAATTGCCGGTAACTGCACAATGACGTGCTTGATCCTGACAAACGATTCCCGAACCAAAGTTTACAGCGGCTGAACATGCTATTGCAGATTCACACTCGATACCCATCCCCGCGTTTCCAATCGAACGACACCCCGATGCTTCACGTATTGCTATTCCGAATCCCAAGTTCTCTTTCGAAACAAGATTCTTCCCGAGTGCGCTAGGCAAATTGAATCCCCCCAAGACATTTCCTGTTGCGGTGCATTCGGCGACGTCCACGTCGTTAGTTTCCGATGACAGGCCAAAAAAACTACTCCCCACAAAACTGCTTTCTCGAATCTTTGTTCTCTGTCCACGAATCTCGACTCCTCTCGGAAGTGAAATTCTGGTGTGAGAGATTTCGGACTCAGGTCCAACCAAGTCAATATTCCGACGGCTTGGAATTACTCCCAGCGTTTCATTTCCAGAGCTAAGAGTTATGATGTCCTTCAACCCGTCCGAGTCGATATCGCCCGGAATCACTTTGAGACCGGGGCCCATATCGAAGAGTGGCCCCACCTTGAAACCACCATTTCCGTTCCCAAACAAGACCTGTACGCTTCCAGCCACTTTAGAAGCAATAGCTATATCCATCAGGCTATCTCGATTGAAATCCAATAAGGTCGTTTCTCCTGGAATACCAAGGTTAGAGTTGATGGATACTCTTCTTTCCTCGCCTAAACCGCCTGTACCGTCTCCAAGATATACCGATAAATCTCGTCCTCTTTCATTAACCACAACAACATCAGCAATATCGTCCCCATCAAGATCGCCGGATGACATCGACATAGGTCCATTGCCGACAGTGGTACTCCCTCCTTGCGTGAAAGTTCCATCTCCATTAGAAGACCACCACATTATTTTGAAGCCATCAGGCAAAGGAAGTGTTTGGATTGCTACTGGACTAGTGAGCTCGTAGGAATTAAAATCAGCGTCAGTTTCATTGATTTGATAATAATAGGTGGTGTCGGGAAGCAGACCGCTGTCTAGAAAGTTGGAACGACCAAATTCGTTTAAGGCTATAAAAATATAAGGACCACTTGGGTTCAGAGCACGCCGAATTGCAGAAAAAATAATATTCACACCAAAAGACGGTTCCCATACCAGAAATATTCTATCATGTGCGATCGGATATCCGTAGAGATTATTTATTTTCGGGAGTGAAGAATAAATCTCGCCGACACCTTTTTCTGATATGCCTTCCGCATCGCGAAAACAGGCTACTAGGTCTTCAAGGCCGTCTTTATCAAGGTCAACCATAAGAAGAGAAAGGGGAGCCTCGCCATTGATAATCGTGTTGACTTCCTGGAAATCATTGGTGCCATCAAATGTATAGTACCCGATCGCCGGAAATTCCACCAATGGAGAGGAGACAACCAATTCTGGGAGGTTGTCTCCGTTTAAATCTCCAACAGCTGCATCGTTGATGGTATGACCCTCAATGAGATTGAGTGTCTGCAATCCTGGAGATCCATCGAGAACATCGGGATATAAATAGATCTCCTCCTCATGAACTGATAAAACATCTTCTACTCCATTTGAATTAAGATCTATAGAAAAGAGGTCGACCAAATTTGTCCGAGTCCCCTGACTTCCCAATGGAATTTCTGTCTGAACCGTTGCATCATCAACGTGATGAAGTGACGAAAAGGATTCAAGAACCAGATTGCCATCACCTATTGATACCCCTTCAACCGCGTCAAAGTTCAAATCTCGAAAGCGTACTGGATTCTTTACCTCACGTGTATTCTCGAAGGCGAGTGTGAGTTGATCATCACCTTTTGTGGATCCCAAAATCGCGGGGACCAAGTCGCTTCCGATGCGACCCATGGCAATTCCTGAGGGAAACAGTCCAAAAGTTTTGCTCTCACTTCTCGTGAATGCTCCTTCCCCGTTTCCGTAGAAAATCGTAACAACAGATCCATTTCCTTTCGCAAGGATTATATCTAGATGGCCATCGAAATCCAAATCCTCAAGCAGGACATCAGTATAACCAGTGGATATTCCCGGAGGACTAAGCGGTGAGAAATCTCTGGATGTCGTTTGAACGAATATGGCGAGCCCCTCTTGGCTGTCACAAAAGACTAGATCAGGACGGATGTCGCCGTTAATGTCTCCAATAGCAATTGCAGCGGGAGCGATACCACTTGGCAAGTTCTGACCAGCGCTAATACCACCCATACCATCTCCAAATCTGACTCCGATTTCTCCAACCTGTTCCGATCTAGCACCACAATAGATGATGTCTTGATTACCGTCCAAATCAATATCGGCAATCTCAACGTCAAGAGCATTCAAACCTTCAACAATGGTTTCCTTCAGAGAAATCTCGTAACCTTGACCTATCTCATAGGATACTACTCCACCATTTCCTGCAACAAGCACATCTTGGAATTCGTTGTTATCCAATTTACCAATCGCAATCTGGTTAGCGGGTAATGTTGAGACGATCTTTGCAGCAGAAGACCCTAATTCTCCATTTGACCGAGTGATTAATACATATAATGAGCCGACTATGTCCGGTAATCCGTCATGATTGAGATCGACTGAAACGATAGGACCTGCAGGGATCCCGAGATCGATACTACGTGGGTTATCAAAGAACAGGTCAGAATGTCCTTCTATATAAGTCAATCCTCCTGATACACTTACTACGACATCCGATATTCCGTCGCTGTTGAAGTCCGATACACTTATCCCCTCCGGAGTTAAACCAACCGGTATCCGAATCAAATTGTTAACTGTGCTGACCACCGGTGGAGAAATCGTCGTTAGATTAACGGGATTAGAGGGAGTCCCAATTGACTCTAAGGAACCATTACAGATAAATGTTCCGTCTTGTGCGAACTTTAGTGTTGTTCCAGGTTCTACGGTCAATGTCGCCCCTGTCGCCACTTCCGTCAGTCCTGAAACGATCCATGTCCGATCGGGAGTCAAGGTGAGGTCAGCGGTAATATTATTGGGAACTGGGGCCTCGTCTTCGATGACTAGGTCGAAGTCAACATTGGGAAGAGTAGGAATGCCCAACGTCTGAGTTGCATTAGATTGTGGAGCATTCGAGGCAACAGTGAGGGTAAACGGAGTGGCGAGATTCTTCGTCTTTTCTCCATTTGGCATAGCGGGAAAATCAACCATGTCAGTGACCAATGTGATATTCGGATCACTCGTGCTCAGTGAAGCTGTGAAGGCGGCCAGATCTGCGCCCGTGTTTTCGAGTTCGACAATTAGTTCGGCGGTCTCGCCGCCGTCGAGGGCGAAATCCGCGTCATTGCTCGGGTTGAGTCCGGTCCCATCATGAATCTCGACCGAAGCAATGCGTATCTCTGGTTCGAGAGGATCCGACAGGCTAGCACCGGCGTCGATCAGGCCTCGCTTCACGATATTCCCAGTAGGTTGAGTTCGAGGCTCCATATGCGCCCTTATCGCTCCCGGCGATTGATCCGGATACAGGTCACATAGAAGAGCAGCCACTCCCGCCACAATCGGTGCCGCGAAGGATGTTCCATTCGTTTTTGTTGAATCGTAGAACCCGTTGGCGATGGTGGTGAATAGTCCCTCACCCGGAGCGGCGAGGTCGACGAAATCATTAACTCCGGGGAGGTTGTAGTTCGAGAAGGTGGAGCGGTTGCCGTTTTCGTCGAGGGAGGCGACTCCGATGACACTGTCGTATCCCGCAGGAAAGAGGGGGACAAAGTTTTGGCCTTGGTTGCCGGCGGCGGCTACTAGAATGGCGGTCTTTGCGGCGGAGTTGCAGGAGTTCTCCAGGAGTTTGCTATCAGCGCCGATGGCGAGGCTCATGTTGATGACATCGGCGTCCTGGTCGACCGCGTAGTTGATCGCTTGGATCAGTGTGGCGACCGTCACCTTCTGGTCGATTCCTGCGACCACGACCGGAAGGAGGCGGCAGTCCCAACAAATTCCCGCGATACCACTTCCCTCCCCTGATTCGTTCCCGCGCGCACCGATGATTCCTGCTACACGCGTCCCATGCCCGAGTGGGTCTTGAACATCGGACGAATCATTCAGGAAATTGTACCCTGGTAAGAGTCGGTCTTCGAAATCCGGGTGGGTCGTATCGATTCCGCTATCAAGGACTGCGATCACGGTGTTGGGCGATCCGGTCGAATAGTTCCAGGCTTCCTCAAGACCGATGCGATCATAAACCGGTTTTTGGTTGGAGGTGTAAAACTCATCGGAGGGTGCGGCACAGAGGCTCCCAATGTAGTTGGGTTCGGCGATCTCGATACCTGGAAGCGCCTTGGCTTTGGCGACCAGCTCGCTGACATCCCGAGCGCCATCAAATTTTAACAGGAATAGTCCATCAGAATAGGAATGTGCTGACGATTTAGTGGATTTGGTTTGGGCTTTCGGTTGGGTAAGGGGCTCAACCGAGATCAGGCCTTCGGCACTCATCGCACGCTCAATCAATGGCGGCAGACTGAAAGTCTTTGACCCGTCCTTTGCCAGTGAAATACCTGGGAATCGGACTTTGAGAAGAATTTCACCGGGAACCGAAGGCGTGGGAACCGCTTGGGTGGAACCCATGGCGATAAGCAGATTCAGAGCAATTAAAAGGAAGATTCGGTTTAGCATGGCGGAGATTTCCTCTGTGGGTCAATCACCTATACGACCCCACCCGCACAAATCTAACACAATTTCCCTATTCAATCTTTAATTGTATTAGGGCCTCACGGTCAAATCCTCATCATAGAACGCGGGCAGATCTCTGACGGCGTAAAGGCGGACCTCATCGACGAAGACGGTCGCCGTACTGAGTACGCCTGGTAACGCGTTACCATTGCCCGAAGAGCCGAAAGCATCTTGATAGGCGGTGAAACCGGCCCCAGCGAAGAGTTGGTGGGTTAAGAAGGTTGGGCTTGGGCCTTTGATCATCTGGATGATCCCGAGCTGCGCGCCGGGATTGCCTGCTTGCAGAGATGTTGCCAGTGCCGAATTACCCCCGCTGGTGAAACGACCGTTGCCCCCAAGGGAGTTGAGCACCAGATCATAGTAACGCTGCCCCGAATAAAAGGAGGCCATGCTTCCAGTCAACAGATCATCGATCCAGACCGTTCCAGTGTAATTCGTATTCCCGCCTGATGTTAAAACATTCGCCTCACGCGTGGCCACCAGTCCGGAAGACTCATCAGCATTGGTAAGGGTCATGCTGAGGTTGGGATTTTGTGCCACTTCGGAAGCATTGGTATGATGGAAGAATCGAACTCCGAAAATACCCGATACGTTCTGCGGAATGATGTTCTGGTTATTCACCCCACCTGTCCCATCGTTGAAGGGAGCATCATTGACCCGCAGACTCGGAAGAACGGAATTCGCCGCAAGCCGCATGTCGAGATAGGGAGTCGTCACCTTGACAGCACCTACATGGGTTGACCCAAGGGAGGTATTTGGAGTTGGATAATTGTTTGAAACGTCTGATGGATCCGCCGCAAGGACGAATGATTTAAAACCGGAACTTAACGTGGGATGTTGTAGGGCAACATCCGTATTCCCCTGACCGATAAATGCAAGGTCCGTGTTCCCAAAACTCTCCAGCCAACCAGAGGCGGAGTTACCTCCCAACTGGCTGTATTCGACATTAGTAACATCACTAAGGACGCCTTGTGGATCATTATTTGGAGAACCGACCGAGAAATTGCCGTAGATGACTCCTCCACGACTGATTGAAGGGGGAAGAGCGGTCCCAGCAACGGGACCGAAACCAAAACTGAAACTGTTTCCATCCTCTCCCGCGAAACCCCAGCCCGCAGAAACCAACGGTACATTCGTAGCACCTTGGGCGAGTGCTAGGGCACCAGGAATCTTTGAAATGGAAATGTTGTCCAGGTAAATCCGTTGCGGGTGACCGATCATGTTCGTGTCGGTCCGAGCCAAGAGAATGATAGCACTGATTCCAGCAGGATATGCAATGTTGCCGATCCCGGCGGGCCCCTGGTAAGAAATTCCCGATTCTGGAACACGAAATGATACCTCATGCCGAGTCCATCGACCATGAAGACTCGCAACAACATTGGTAACAGCACTACCTCCCGCTCCATGATCCCCCTGGAAGGCTCCGCCAATTGCGAACAAAGGAAGCGTCGCGGCGTTAAGCGGGAAGCTGATGAAATTGAAGTTGACAGATTCCAGTCCGGGTTGGGTGCCGAGCGCCATAGCGATAGCCGGTGCGTTAGAGGCTTCGTTAATTTCATCAGCCGATAACGATCCACCATAGTCCAAATCCACGTAGAGGTTCATGGACATCGTAATCATGTCCCCGGGACCGTAGAAGGCTGGGTCGAGACCTTTGTGTTTAAAGAGGACGCCGCAGACATCGGGATCGTCTAACTCAATACAAAAGGCTTGGTTATTGGTTGCACCAGGATAGGTGGCAGGAGGAACACTGCTGGTCAGAGAGACCTCACCGAGTGTACCGCCTCCGAGACTGATGCCATTGTTGGTTAGATTGGTCACAATCCAGGAAGTCGACTGATCATCGAAGAAACCATTTGCGGCTTCATAAGCAGAAGCGCTGGGATAGCCCAGCAAATCGGTCATGGTGATGTTGTCGAATCCACAGACCTGTTCGGCATTGATGATGGAGGCCCCACCTGATGGTGTGCCCGACAAACTGTTCGCATCGTCCGAATTCACTCCGAGAAGAAGTTCGCCAATTGCGACGGTATAGGAATCGTCCGATCCCTCGGCGTAGGTCCGCGTCACCGTCACACGCGCCCAATCGGCGAACCCGGATTGTGCGATCACCTGCAATCCTGTCAGGTCTGCGGTCACGCTGAGGTTGGCGCCCATCGCAGACAGACCACCCGCCAGGCTCCCGGTCGCCGATGCTTCGACGATTATTGGATCGACTAAGGGTGATAGCGGTCTCGATTGTTCGGCCTGGATCACCAATGAGTTATCTTTCAGGATATTCGAGGCTCCCAATCCCGTACTGATCGAAACACCGAGTTGCCCACCCTCTGTATCGGAGGGCTGCGCCAAGGGGATGTCTATCGACGAGCCGTATTGATTCCAACTGTAAGGAATCGTCGAATACGATGCACCACCACCGATCAAGTAGTCGTCAACAAGCGGCGCACCCAATAGAAAGTTTGTGGTATGGAATCGAATCGGAGCGAATTCGATCGTTTCATTCTTATCAGTCACCGTGAAGTAGATTAACTCATCATCCGAAGTGGCTTTCGCGTCGACCACTATTTCCAATTCGTTTGCAGCTGAAATACTGGCTTTTGAAGATTGGATATCCCAATCGAGTGAAATGGGTGAGCCAGTCAAGGTGCTGGGTGCAAAGGATTTCAAGACATAATCGTCGAGATCGAAAATCATTTCTGTCGAGCCTGCTATGTCGACTGGTTTTCGAATGTCTGGTACCTGCAAGACAATGAGGTCGTCCTCAGACGCAAAAGTTGTACCACTGAAGACTCCCTCGAGTTGGAATTTGTCGTTGTTCGTGAGGACTCCTTCCAGGGTATAAAAATAATTGGTGCCCGGATCAAGGCTACCTTGTTGATGAAGCGATGTTGGGCATCCCACCTGTGAAATCCTGAAGTTGATATTGGGAGGATCGGTTAAACTTTCTCGTATGCGGCTTTGGTAGACATTGACTCCGATAACATCTGTGGCGCATGCGGGATTCCAACTGATTTCCATCTCGGTTTGCGAAAGAGGAACCGCCTTACCGTTGATGATAGTGTTCTTGGTAGTCCCCTCATAAGTGATGGTTAATTGTTTGACCGCGAGCGTGTCCTCAAGTTGGTAGATTCGATAATAATAAGTCGTGAGTTCACTCAGATCTGTGTCCACGAAATCAGTCACAGATACTGGGACACCATCCACCAATGAATAGGGCCCCGAGGCGCTTGCGGACCTCAATACAAAATGTCCGATGGCGCCAGTATCCCCGGATGGGTCCCATTCCATTTCGAGGAAATTGGTCCCCTCGAAAGTAACTTGCCCGAAAGTGAGATCTTCCGGTGCTTGATTTAAAATATTCAGTTTAAACTGGGTGTCCTCCGGAAGAGGAAAACCCTCCAGAGAAATGGCCCCAATTACCTTAATCGTGTGCAACCCGTTGACAACAGGGGATGTGGTTGCATCGATCACGATCCAACCGTACCAAGTGAATTCGTCCACCCACCCGGGGGAGGCACTGAGAACATGGTCATTGAAAGGAGTCAGGAGACCAAACGTGACTGTCGGATCGACCGTTTGATTCATTTCCTCCGAGAAAGTAAGCGAGATGATGTTATTCCCTTCCCGGATCGGGAAAACATCTGTTGGTAGGACTTTATCCAGAGTGGTGATGGGGGGATCGATGCCATCTCCGTTCAGGTTGACATTCACCGACGGTTCACTCGTGTCGTCGCTGAGGATGGTCAGGAATGCCGACTTCGAACCCACAGTTGTCGGGTCGAAACAGATTTGGACAGTTCTGTTGCCGGAAGGCGCAAGCACGGATTCACCCGTATCGCCCGAAATGGTGAACTCCCCGGCATTCGCCCCGGTTAGAGAGACATTGGTGATGTTGAGGTCGCAGGTTCCATTCCCGATGTTGGAAATGGTGACTATCATGTTCCCCGAGCATCCATCATCGATATCCTGATTGCCAAAAACCAGGGGACCCGATGTGTAATCGATCTCCTGATCGCAACCGGTCCCGGAGAGCGGGATGTTGACCGTCATTTCGTCTGAGTCATCAGACGTGATCGTGAGGTTCGCGGATTTAACTCCTACGGTCGATGGATCAAAACTGACTTGCACCGTGCGCGTTGAGGCGGGTGATAAGGGGTTTTCGCCAGTATCCGAACCGAGGTTGAATTCGGAAGCGTCGCCGCCCGTGATCGCCACCTCAGCTCCGGAGAAGGTCAGGTCTTTCTGGCCGATGTTATCGATAGAAACAGCCACTACGGTCGTCGCCCCGACATCGATGTCATGGTTGCCAAACGAAACAGAGACGGGAGTAACATCAATTTCTGGAATGCCCGCTTGAACCACTCCAGATGATGTGTTGCCCGCAATTTCAAGCCTCAATTGGCCCTTCGTGCTTTGGTCTACGGCTTTACTGCTGGCTTCGGTGTTATGAATGAGCGCGAAATCGGAGGGGGTTTGCGAGGAGGCATTGGAAGTCATTTCGACCACAGCGAAGTAAGTCTTCGTGGCGCCTGGAACGAGTTCAATGGAGGACTGCGAGTCGGGCAAATCGACCACTTGCAATCCGGAGGCGTCCACATCGAGCATGGTTTCCGTGGCGATTACCGT
>JAJDBZ010000235.1 GCA_029261095.1 Candidatus Omnitrophota bacterium
CTCCCATAGACTTCGACTTGGCACTGGCCAGTTGGAAAACACGCATCGGATTCATCAGACTAAGAAGGACATCGCTCGGGCATTGACCGTTGCGAAAGAACTCGACCTGAAAGAGCAAGGCAAATGAGCAGAACCTCTTTAAGAAAAACTCGTGTGGGGACTGTGGTTTCCACAAAAATGGATAAAACAGCCGTAGTTAGGGTTGAAAGGCTGATCGAGCACCGTCTCTATAAAAAGACGATGAAGCGGAGCAAGAAGTATCACGCTCATGATGAGGATGGAATATGTAACGTTGGAGATGAGGTCCGATTAATGGAATCCAAGCCCATTTCGAAGACCAAATGCTGGCGCGTCGTAGAAATTGTCAAAAAAGCAAACTAAAGATTAAAAATACAATCCCCGAAAATAGAATCAGACGGGGTAGAAACAGTTTTGAAGGTTTGTTATGATCCAAGAGGAAACCTTTCTTGCAGTAGCGGATAATACAGGAGCCAAAAAGGTCCAGTGTATCCGTGTCTTAGGTGGCTCGAAACGGCGCTATGCCCGTCTAGGCGACGAAATAATCGTCGCGGTTAAAGAAGCCATTCCAGATGGAACGGTCAAAAAGGGTGAGGTCAGAAGGGCCGTGGTCGTACGGACTAAGAAAGAGTTCCGGCGTCCCGATGGATCCTACATTCGTTTCGATGAGAATGCCGCCGTTTTGGTGAATCCTCAAAAGGAACCAGTGGGAACACGTGTTTTTGGGCCTATCGCCAGGGAACTGCGAGAGAGAAAGTTCATGAGGATCGTCTCACTTGCTCCAGAGGTGATTTGAAATCCGGGATGGTTTTAAGCCTGGTCTTAAACCAAGGAGGTCAGCCAACATGGGGAAGAACAAAGTAGCGGTATGGGTATTAGGGTTCGCAATGGTGGGATTCATGACACCTGTCGCGATAGCAGAAAACCCAACTCAAAAGTTGGGACGGGGATTGGCGAACACTTTTCTGGGGGTCCTAGAGATCCCGAATCAGATTAAGGCCACCTACAACGATGAAGGTGGCAGTAACTCAAAGAACTATAAGATTCGCACCGACGCGACAGTTCGAATGATTAGTGTCGGGCCGGTGAGAGGTGTCCGTGAAGCGATTCGGCGCACAGGTCATGGAATCTGGGACGTGGTGACATTCATGAGCCCGAATCCTGAAACTGTGGATTATTCGCCTCGGATCAATCCCGGATTCATTGAGGACCCATACTCCGGTGGAGTTGTGGGCGGGTCTGGACAGACTAGTCGTTAGCTGATCCAGAACCACCCGGTCGGAGATCGACCGGATTTGTATTGGAAGAATGACAGGAAGGGCTGTTCGAATGCGACCAGCAGACAAACAGCGCTCCTTTTTTCTGTCTAATCAGAACTTAGAAATAACTGGCCTCGGGAGATTCCTGCCCGGGGCCTGCGTGTGAAAGAGGAGACTATGGCAAAGGCCTTCGTCAAAAAGGGTGATACTGTCTTGGTGATGGTCGGAAAAGACAAGGGCAAAACCGGTAAGGTGCTCGAAGTCTTCCCTAAGAAAGAAAAAATCCTGGTTGAGAATATTAACCAGATGAAAAAGAACGTGCGTCCCAACCCGCAACAGAATGTCCAGGGTGGGATCACCGAACGCGAGTTCCCGATTCACCAGTCGAATGTTCGGGTCTTGTCACGCGATTAATAGGGAGCGATTGAAGAAGCATGAACCGCTTAGAAAAGCGTTACCGTGAAGAGGTTATCGAGGGACTGAAGAAGCGTTTCGAGTATAAGAACGTCATGCAGGTCCCGAAGGTGGAGAAAGTCGTCATCAATATGGGTGTCGGCGAAGCCTCCCGCGACGCTAAGATTCTCGATGGTCTGGCTGAAAACTTGAAGATGATAGCCGGGCAGCAACCGGTCATCACTCGAGCGAAGAAATCGATCTCGAATTTCAAACTCAGAGAGGGGATGCCGGTCGGTTGCAGTGTCACACTCCGCAAAGATCGAATGTGGTCGTTGTTGGATCGATTGATCTCAATCGCCATTCCCAGAATCCGAGATTTTCGAGGATTGAACCCGAATAGTTTTGATGGTAGAGGGAACTATTCGATGGGGATTACCGAACAGTTGGTCTTCCCGGAAATTGAATACGATAAGATTCCTGCTCTTCATGGAATGGATATCGCAATTGTTACCAACGCCAAAAACGACGAAGAGGGGCGAGAATTGCTCACTCTGCTTGGAATGCCCTTTAGGAAATAAGGAACTGGAGAAACTAGCAGCATGTCGATGACTGATCCGATTGCGGATTTTCTGACTCGCATCAGAAACGCAGGAATGGTCCAAAAGGACCGGGTAGAGATGCCCTCTTCAAAATTGAAGAGGAGCCTTGCCAACATTCTGAAGCAAGAGGGGTTTATCCGGAACTACCGATACCTCGATAACAAGAAGCAGGGAGTGCTCCGTGTTTATTTAAAATACGGACCCAAGGGTGAAAAAATCATTAATCACCTGATCAGAATCAGCAAACCCAGTGTCCGTGTTTATGTCGGAAAGGATGATATCCCCCGCGTTAAAGGTGGGCTTGGAGTCGCCATCATGTCGACCAATGAAGGAATCATGTCCGGCAAACAGGCGCGTAAGAAGGGGCTTGGTGGCGAGGTTATTTGCTACGTCTGGTGACCCACAGGTCAGATAAGGAATTGAGATAAAACGATGTCAAGAATAGGGAAGATACCGGTGCCGATCCCCAAGGGGGTAGAGTTAAAAATCTCCGCGACTTCGGTTGATGTGAAAGGCCCTAATGGGAATCTTTCGAGAACTTTACCGCCTCATGTTTCGATCAAGGAAGAAAATGGGGAGATCATCGTAGCACGCGAAGATGATCATCGTGTCAGTCGGGCAATGCATGGGCTGACTCGAGCATTACTTAACAACATGGTGATTGGAGTTACCGACGGTTTCAAGAAAGAATTGAGAATACAGGGCGTCGGTTACCGTGCGGTTCTCGAGGGTAAGAAACTAAAACTTGAATTGGGGTTTTCGCATCCCATTTATTACGAGTTTCCCCAGGGCATCGACATTAAAGTAGAGAAAGACATTGTGTCGATTCATGGTGCGGACAAGGAAAAAGTGGGTCAAACCGCCGCCGAGATTCGCTCATTCCGTAAGCCCGAACCTTACAAGGGCAAGGGAGTGCGATATGTCGACGAGTACGTTCGCTCAAAGGTCGGAAAGAAAAACGCCTAATTCTAAGATTAGATTGGCTTTTAAGGATCAATAGTTCCATGTCAAATAAAACTCGATATCAAGGACGGATCAGGCGACATAAATCGATCCGCAAAAATCTTAAGGGTACTCCCGAAAGACCACGCCTGGCGGTGTATCGGTCGTTGCGACACATTTCGGCCCAGGTCATCGACGATGTCAGTGGTAACACTTTATGTGCCATTTCCTCTGCATCGAAAGAAATGGCTTCCGCCAAAAAAAAGGGTAGTAAAGTCGAAGCCGCTGAAGATCTGGGGAAAATTTTTGGGAAGAAAATCAAAGAAGCCGGAATCGATCGGGTTGTTTTCGATCGTGGCGGTTTCCTTTACCACGGAAGAATCAAAGCCTTCGCCGATGGTGCCCGCGATTCGGGCGTTGAGATCTGAAAGAGTGGGTAATTGAATGAGAAGAAATCAATCGGGATCAAACAAATCGGATAAACAAAAGAGCGACTTGAAAGAGAAAATCATTCTCATCAACCGAAGCGCCAAGGTGGTCAAGGGTGGTCGGAGGTTTTCATTCAGCGCGCTAGTCGTGGTGGGAGATGGCAAAGGCCGTGTCGGGTTAGGTCACGGAAAAGCTCGAGAGGTACCCGAAGCGATTCGTAAGGGGATCGAAAAAGCCTCGCAGAAGATGTTCTCGATTCCCCTTTTGGGTTCCACCATCCCACATGAAGAGATAGGCCTCTTCGGCGCTGCAAGAGTTCTATTAAAACCCGCCTCCCGTGGTACCGGCGTCATCGCGGGCGGACCCGTCCGAGCCATTCTTGAAGTAGCTGGGGTGGAGAATATTCTCACGAAAAATTTGGGGAGCAGTAACCAGATCAATATCGCCAAGGCCACAATCAATGGCCTCGAAAACCTCCGAACCGCTTCCGATGTGGCCGCGCTCCGAGGTAAAACCGTGGGCGAAGTATTAGGATTCGAACAATCATGAGCGCAAACACTAAGAAAGTGAAAATCACTTTGACCAAGAGTTCTTATGGTCGCAAACCGAAACGCGCCGCGACTCTTGAGGCGCTCGGGCTGCGAAAAGTGAATCAGGCCGTTGTAGTGGATGCCACCCCACAGATTTTAGGGATGGCCCGGAAGGTTCAAGATCTAGTGACAGTCGAGGATCAAACGTGAGCACACTCAACCTACCCTCCCCCAGCGGAGGGAAAAAGAATCGTAAACGAGTTGGCCGCGGACGCGGGACTGGACTCGGAAAAACCTCTGGGCGAGGAATGAACGGACAAAATTCTCGTTCAGGCGGAGGCGTTCCTGCCTGGTTTGAAGGCGGTCAGATGCCCCTTATTCGGAGAATTCCGAAGAGAGGTTTCACTCCTATTAGTAGGACCGTTTATCAGGTGGTGAATCTTGCTGGTCTTTCGAAACTGGATGCCGGCTCTAACGTAACACCAGTCGAATTTACGGCACATGGACTGGTTAAAGATGGCGATGGCCTGGTAAAGGTTTTAGGGCAAGGAGAGATTTCACAAAGTCTTAATGTGTGTGCCCACGCCTTTAGCGCATCAGCCAAGGAAAAAATCGAGAAAGCGGGTGGAACAGCAACAGTGATAGATGCTAAACCGACCGCTTCGAAGAAATCGGATGAAAACTAATCGCGATGCTGGGCGCTTTCAATAATATATTTAAAATTCCCGATCTAAGGAAACGAATTCTGTTCACGCTTGGAGTGCTGTTTTTGCTTCAAGTCGGGAACCGCATTCCCATCCCCGGGATCGATTCGGATATTCTCGCCCAGATGGCGAAAGGTGATTCGGGTGCCACTGATATTTTTACCCTGATCAATCAGTTTACCGGGGGCGCCTTCCAGCGCCTGTCGGTCTTCGCGATGGGAGTGATGCCCTATATTACCGCATCCATCGTCTTCCAGCTGCTCACGATGGTGTGGCCCACACTCGAGCAACTTTCCAAAGAGGGCGAAGAGGGAAGAAAGAAGATCGAACAGTGGACTCGCTATGCCACAGTGGTGATCACCTTTCTCCAGGCGTTCATGCTGTTGACCTCTTTTCAGTCGCAACAAGGTCCGAGTGGGGATACGGTTGCCTACAGTCCGGGAATGGCGTTCCTTTTACAGGGCGCGCTTGCTATGACGACTGGAACCATTCTAGTTATGTGGATGGGTGAACAGATTACCCAACAGGGGATTGGAAATGGAATTTCCCTGATTATTTTCGCGAATATCATCGCACGGTTTCCTCAAGCCGCGACCTCGATCGGGATGCTCGTTCGCAACGGACAAATCTCGATGGTCATTATCGTTCTGATGATCGGAGTCATGGTCGGTGTGATCGCCTTCATCGTTCTGCTGACCTACGGCCAACGGCGAATATCGATCCGAAAAGGCAAGCAACAGGTCGGTCGAAAGATGATGCAATCGAGTGGAACTTCATACCTCCCACTAAAGATTAACACCGCTGGCGTGATCCCGATCATCTTCGCCTCCTCCTTGATGGTATTTCCTTCAACCATTTACCAGATCATCGGCCCCTTGATGCCGGAGGGCGGTGCCATTTTCCTTGAGACAATGATCAGCAAATGGGTGCCCGGGAACCCTGTCTATGTCTTGGCAGAGTTTCTTCTCATCCTCTTCTTTTGTTATTTTTAT
>JAJDBZ010000236.1 GCA_029261095.1 Candidatus Omnitrophota bacterium
AGACGCACTGGTACCGAGGCATTGGAAGAGTATTACCGCACAGTGAAAACCACCGCAAAAGAAGGGGGAAGGGAAGAGTTCCTTGTCGCGGGAAACGATATCCCAGGCTTCAGTCTTGGTTGGCCGCGTGGAGAACTCGACATGGTGAGTACCGAGGTGACTCCGGGGTGGGGCCTCGCCCGAGGGTCGCGTGGGTTCAGACTCCCTCCCTTTGGACGGTATGCCCCGTTTTACAAACTGGGTCGCGAACATGCCCAGAGCCGCTTTGTGAACATCTGGTTCTACAACGACAAGTTCGAGCAGGAACTATCAAACCAAACGATGATCTCGACCCTCTATTATGAAATGCTCGCGAACCACACTCTCCCGATGTTTCACCCCAGCAACGACCGGGTCGTGGGAACACCCGAATCCAACGCCGAGTTTTTCAAGTTCGTCTCTCGAGTCGCACCCGAATATGGCGACCGGGTTCCTGTCGAGGAGATCGGTCTTTACTACAGTTCTTCCTCAGTTCTCTCAAAGTTCACCCCTGCCGGGATCAAAAGATTTGACAACCAGCCCCACCAATTCGCATTCTGGGGGTGGGCAACCGCGCTCGGTGAACTTCACTACCAGTACCGGGCCATCCCCGAGTGGAAACTCACCAAAGAAACCCTAAACGATCTCCGTGTGCTCATCCTCCCCGACTCCGAAATCCTCGATCCAGACATGGTGGATGAAGTGCTACTCCCCTGGGTCCGCGATGAGGGAGGATTGCTATTGGTAACCGCCAACACCGGAAGTCGATTCGGTGAATCCACCAATTTCGAACTCAACCCCCAAGAATTCTGCGTGTCCCCCCTGACCGGCGTGGAACACACCGAAGTGGCTCTCGATAAGAACCTCAACCCAATCGGAGATGGAAAAGTTCTCTATCTCAAATCTCCCATCGGATTCGATTTCTATATGGCCAAGGACCAAACGGAACGGATCGCCAAACTTCCGACTTTCCAAGCATGTATAAACAATCTTCTCATGGATTCAGAGCCCCTCGCCGTGGAAGTTTCCGAAGGTAGATCCTCCAATGTGGGTGTCACTCTGTATCAGAGCAAATCCTCTAGAAAACTCTTCCTCGATTTGAACAACTATGGAGTGAACCCCTCAGGCGAATCAATGGTAGAAACGGGGACCACAAAAGTATTCATTCAACTTCCTGAGTCCCTGCACGATAAGAAATTTATCGCTCGAGCGGTGGCCCCCGATTCCACTCCCGAGGTGTCTGTTCGACCAACATCGATCGATCGAATGTTTTTGACCGTTGGCCCGATCAACCATTACGCCAGCGTGATCCTATCTCCAAAGAATTGATGAGGTGAACGAAAATGAATCGATCTTCAATCTTAACTTTTCTCGTGCTCTTTTTTATTTTGTTGTCTATGGGTTCGGAATTCGTATATGCAGAAAGTTCAATCACGGACCGGGAAGATGAGATTCTAAATGGATTTGCCGAGGTCAAGAAGAGCTACGAGGGATTCAAGGAGGAAATCGCGAACCTTATCCCGGTCGATTTCGAACTCGATCGAGCGCTTCTCCTAAAGGATGAAAAGGCTGAGTTGAGGATCAACGTCCGTTCCGAAACTCTCCCGAACCCAAAACTGGAATTGATCGAGGGATGCTATTTGGAAAATCCGAGGAAACTTACCTTCGACCTGGAATGGATGAAGTCAGAGGATGGACGATACACGGTGACATGGAAATGGACTCCGACGGAGACTGGGAACTATCTCCTCCATTGGGATTGCGACATAGGCGGAGACATCCCTGAATTCTTCCGAAGTTTTTCCGTCATCGACGAAACCTTCGCGGTGGCCATTCTCAATTCGACAAGTCACCGCGAACCCAGGCCCGAACCCGATTTTCATGATCTTCACCTACCCTTCAGTTATTGGGCTGAATCCTTGTTGTTGAGCCCAAGAGGTTCCGCCGAACAGTTTACAAACCTCAGTCGCGGCGCTCGACAATTCGGCGACGATCCCGGTCTGATGATTTTTAAGGGTGGTTGTTACCTCAAGGATGACCAAACCGTTTTCTATGATGAACCGGAGTCGGTCCAGCGTGCGGTTCTCCAATGTTACAAGGAACTTTGGGAGATGCATGGATTCCCAGAACCGCTATCGAATCTCTACACCTACGGCATGGGAAACGGGCCCGCGACGGTGGCTCGTTCTTTGGGTTACGACCTCTTGGGTGCGCTTTGTGCCGACCAGAACTGGGGGGATGGCCCCTTCAAGATCAACCACTGGGGGATGCCTGCCCGCCCTTACTTCGTCAGCCCCGAAGACTTCCGCAAACCAGGTCCGGGCGGTTCCGGTACGATGGTGGGGGTCCAGCAATGTGCGCGATACACCGTGGGATGCCGGGATTACAACTGTGTCTATTCATTCGAAGGCGGAATCTCCTATGCCTTCGATCAGTACACCGGTCAGGCAAAAGAGAAGGTCAACGATGAAATCATCCTGTCCCGTGAAAAAGATTTCCTCGAATGCCTCTTGAACTCCGCCGGTCAGTCTGAAACTCCTTTCTTCTTCAGTTGCGGTTTTGAAATGAATGGAGTCTGGCCCGATATGGCGGCGGTTAACCGGATGATGATGGAACACTTGGTTGAGCGGTCGAGAGAGGTTCCGCTCGCGTTCGCTTCCGCATCCGAGGCGGCGAAATTCATGCGCCATCATCACAATCGAACACCGGAATCGGTTCTCTATCTCACCGATGTCTACTCCGGACTTACTCAAGGAGGGAAACCTGCCCTCTATCCCGACACGATGGAAATTGAAAACCATGAATTTCGAGCTCTTTTTCGGTTCGGTGAAACGTTGCCTTACGCTCAATACGATTACACCACTCCATGGGATTATCCTGACTGGGCGAATCGGTCGATCCCGCGAAAAGCTGATGGGTACGTGATACCCAACACCGAGGATCGATTTCAGGTCACTCCAAAGATTCTGGATACACGCGGTTTGAAGGTTTCTGTGGAAACAGTGGATACAGAAGATACCACTACAGTCGAGTTGGAAATCGAAGCCAATAGCCCTATTACGAATCTAACTCTTAGCGTGTGGAACCTTCCCCGTGTATTCAGTAATGATTCGAAGAACACCCGGGTGGAGGGGGCAAACCGGTTTATCCCTATCCGTGCTCCCTACACAGGGAATTTCTGCGGGATCGTCATAGTGGATATCAAGGAAGGAAAAAACCGAATCAGACTGACCGTGACCGGCGATCGGAGCGAACCCCGATCCCTCGATCTCACGATCGGGAAAAAAATCATGGCGAAAGTCCTCGAACGGGAGGGCCAATCTACCCTATATCTCTTTACCGCATCCGAAGATGTTGAGGAGTTTCAGGTCTCTATTCCGACTGATGCGACCGTTCAAATTTATCCCTCCAATTACGATCCCCCCATCCGTTTAGTCGGCGAAACCCGAATTCAGGTTAAGCCCGGATCGAATCAAAGGATTGTTGGGTTGGGGTATCAAAAATTCCTGGAGGCATGTAGTGAGGCGAAGAGTTTAAAACTGTGGGACGTTGCAAGTGTCCCATCTCTTTTCACGAAGGAATAGATCAGGACTTTCCTTCGCTGATGCCGACTTTTCCAATAGTCTGAGACCGATCGCCACAATACTCGACCGCCAGCATGCAAACATCATCCGGAAAACCATCGGTGGCCGAGAAACTTCGAATCTCGTTGAGCAGTTCACTAAAAAGTTCATCCGAAGAGTATGTGAGACGTTTCTGAACCGCCGATAACAAACGGTCTTCCCCATACTGGTCCCATTCCTCATTATGCACTTCGAACAAGCCATCGGTATAGAGCAGGATGAGATCGTTTGAATCGATTTCAATACGGTAGTTTGAA
>JAJDBZ010000237.1 GCA_029261095.1 Candidatus Omnitrophota bacterium
TCCCATTTCTTACTCAAATCCACTGATGCACTTGTTTTTGGAATCGTGTGTATAGCCATGACACCACCAACAAGCAGGACCCCAGACAAATGAAAGACACTATACGGTAGAGCCCCTCCAGGTTCATGATGTCGAGGAAGATCACTCGGGCGATGCAGAGCACGAACACCGCGAGCGCGGTGCGGCGGTAGACCCGGTCCCTCCAAAAAAATCCCAACCCCATGAAGGCTGTTCCCACAAGACTGTAACTCAATGTCATCCAGGAAAGCCGCAACTCTTCCGAGAAACGGGCGGCAACGATCAAAAGGACAGCGGCGAACGGAACGAGGCCCGCATGGACCCAGGCGGATAGCCCCTCTCGGACTCGGTCGAGGATTGCTTTCGGTTGACCATGCAAAAGTCTCTCCATCACAATCAACTGGATAGCCATGAGTCCCGCCACCAGAAAAACATCTTGCTGCGGTTTCAGGCGATCGAGAATTTGCAGAACAAAACCCAATGAGGCGAGTCCCGCATAGGCAATCGCGGAGATCTCCATCCAGGAGTTTTTGAATCGCCAACCGGCTATCAGCACGATGAGCGCGAACGCCATGTGGAATGGGAAGGAAGCATGTGCCAGGTCGAAATAGATCGATGTCTGTTCTTCCACAAAATACCTTCCCAGAAGAAATGCGATGGTATGCAGGTATACCGATGCCCCGATCGAGACAAAGAACAGGTTCTTGGGAGAGGTCGAAAAATTCTTCCACGTTGAGGATTCGAGGACCCCCGCGATGATCAGGGGGAGAGCTACGAGGAAGATCATCAGGAAAGGATGATGTCCTCCCACATAGTTGGGTCCGTTGAACAGGTAGACGCACAGATGCGCGAAAGTCAGTGTCGCCATCCCGCCGATCCCGAGCGAGTAGCTTCGAATCACCCCCGCCAAGAGGAAGAGTGGAATCGAATAGATCCCCACCGCCCAAGCCGCATTCGTCCGATGATCGAAGAATGCCACCGAATACCGATACAAAAGGAGAGAGGCGGACACTGAAAAAGCGATGGCGATAAAGGGTGCAAATGGAAGCAGCGCCTTGATCCCCAAACGGTCCGCCCAGCTCTTATAAGCCCTCAATTTCCGATTGGAAAAAGTCTCACGGAAAATCTCGATGGCGAGCCACATGGCGAAAATGAGCAGAATCCACAACGGGTATGGCGCCACTCCAGAAGAGTCCCCGGTCCCATGAATGCCGATGTCTAGAACCGTTTTCTGCAGAACCGCCAGAACCGCGATCCCCAACCAGGCGAAACTCGCCCGACCGCGCGTCATCGCTCCCGCGAAAGCGCCAGTCGCCACAAGCAGCGAGGCGAACGCGCACCCCCACATCCAGTAGGGAGTGGTGGCGGTTTCGAGCCCAAAATGCCCGTGTATGGAATCTTTCAAACTAAGAAATGTCAGGATAAAAAGCCCGATCCCAAAATGAGGGGCATCGCGAACAAGGGCCGCCACCAAGACAGCGAAGGCAGCGAGCGACAGAAGGAGAATCTCCAAAGAAGGCGATTCCACAACCGAGGCTATGGCGGGGAAAGTCGCCAAACCAGCGAGTAGAGAGAAACCAATCTGGACCCAGGCTGGATTCAGAAATCGGCTCATTTCCTCCAGCGGATTGGCAATCTTCAACTTCCCATTTCCCCCGCATCCCTTCGACCCCCTATCCGTCTCAATCCAGAGGATGAGGGGGATGATGAGGGCGAGATCGAGCAACCAAAAAATGGGGTCGCCCACCCCCAAGGCAATCAAATAAGCCACGCTGCTAAGAGCAAGGCCACCCACCCCCAAGACAAGAAACAACCGCGAACGTAGCCAGCGCGAGGCGAACAAGGCTAACCAGGAAAACAGTGCGACCAACTGAGCCGATGAAACTGTCAGGAACCAAACGGCGCGCGGTTGAGGTAGAGCTTCGGAAAGCGGAGCGCCCTCAAATGAAAGCGGTTCCACCTGAAAGGTCCGGACAATCAATCCGATCGCCAAAAGCCACACCGCTGGGACATAGGGCGCCGATCTGAAAATCAGAGCCGCCAGGATCAGCGCCGAGGCGAAGAGAGAGATCGGGAGCGGCGCATGACCTCGATCAAAGAATTCGCCGCACAGATAGACCAGAAGGAAGGCGCCGGCGATGGCGTGAATATAGGAAAGCGGTCTGACCAGATCGTCGAAGGTCTCTCGGAGTGCGGCGATTTGAATCGATTCGGTCACCCTCTCATCACGGACCCCCTTCTCCCAGGTCCCCTCGATCCGCGATTTCACAAAGTAAACCAGCGCGGTCGCGACCGACCCAATAAAGATCGGCCAAGTGTCGATTTCGCTGGCGCCCGAATACCAGAAGTGGAAAAAGTTGATCGCCAGGACTACCTGAGCCAGCGGATTCAAGAACCAGAGGCGCAACCTTCTCGCGAGAACCAGCAACATCAACGCCTCGGCGGCAAGCGCCAAGTTCAATGAAAAACCGCCCAACCAAGAGGCCAGGCCGAGCGTTAAAAAAATCGTCGCGGCGACTCCATAGATGGGATAATCCGGGTTGGTCTTTTCACGGTGAAAATAAGCCAGTCCGACTTGCAACGCGGCCAGGGGGAACCAGAAGAAATGAATCTGCTCCCAATAGATCTCCGTCGCCTGAAAGAAAAGAGTGGCAAGGCTGGCGTACAAGACCAGCGCCGCCGGACCGACCACACGCGCGGCCTGTCTCTGCAGGTCCGTATAGTGAGCGATCCCTCGTTCGAAAACCCGTGATCGATAAACCACCTCGGAGCAGGTGAAGAGAACATAGTACGAAGTCAGGAACGAAAAGTTGACCCAAAACTGAATCTGCGGAGTCGAGGGCGGGTGGTCCTGAAAGGCCCAAAGCATGTGCGACCCAAAAGCCGCGAGCACAGTGAACAGATTGAGCGGCGCCCAATCGTGACGGACAAACAGCGCGCAACCCGTGGCGCTCAGGAAGAGGATCGCGATCAAGGAAAAGGCGTCCGCTTGGCCACCCGCGGTATACGCCGCCACATGCCCGAGAAAAATCGCCAACCCGGCGGTCGCCTCCGACTTCCATTTCTCCGCCATCGCAACGATCCACCCGACCGAAAAAGTCATAAGGAAGAGCGAAGGCCACAACGACAGACACTCCATCGCCTCGACAAAGTGACCCGCGAACGAAGTGAAGAACGCGACCGCCATGCCTCCGGCCATCACCGGCCGCGCAAACATCTGGAGACGCTCTTCGAAGAAACGGCCGACTCCAAACAGCGCGAAGGCGAACAGGTAACCAATAGCGACCTTATGCCAGGGTTCCATAAATGGATGGACATACCGCGCCATCAGCGAGATGCCGATGACCAAGATGACCAACCCGATCCGGTTGAACCAGACCGCCCCGATGCGAGTCTCGAAATCCATTTCATCGGTTACCGCGACTGGGTCGTCAGGCCCCGAGATATGAGGGGGAATGGATACTGTCTCAGCGATGGTTTCCTCCGTATCGCCTGTGACCGGCTCCTCGGTGGCGAATGAGGGATAACCGGACCCCAACTCGGGAGAGATCGGTTTCTTCTGGGTTTTCTTCTCCTCGGTCTTCTTCGGAGGGAGATGGACGACGGGCTGTTGGATGAGTTCGGATTCAGGTTTCTTTTTCTGTGGGGCTAGGGGTGGGAGTGTTGGAGGTTCTTCGGTCTCCGGACCCTGTGTAAAAAGATCCGATTCCGGCAATTGGCCACGGAGTTCGCGGATTTCGTCCCGGGCTTTGGAGATCTCCCCCTCCATCGAAGCGAGACGGTCCGAAAGAATCTCGATTCTCTTCAGGAGTTCTTCACGCGATGGATTGGAATCCTCGTTCATCCCCGGTGTCCGTTCATGATGAAGATCCCCGATGATAGTTCAAACGGGAGTTAACTTCGATAGCTGTTTCGCGGAAAGTTTTTTTCCCCAGCTCCATTGATCGAAACACTCCGGCTCAATCCCCGCTCCCCCAGCTTTCGCCCACAGCGAAAAGGTCCTCCTCGTCAAACTCGCCATCCTGATTGACATCGATCCGCTTGAGGATGATTTCGAGCAGGTCTTTCGGTCCGACTCGTCCATCGTTGTCGGTGTCCGGGAAATCGTCGAAACCCTCGGGGAGGGGTGTAGCAGTTGCGTCAGGATCAAACGTGGGTGTGGCGGTGGGTGTGGATGTCAGCGTGAACGTTGGACTCGCGGTGGGGACACGCCCCATATCGACCTCGAAGCAACTGGAGAACTCGGAGGTATTCAAGACTTCGTTCAAAAAGAACGAAGGGTCCCGGTTGATCGCCGTCGCCGTAATAAACCGTTCGGAGGGGTTGGCGAACGGTACGACAACGCTGAATGTTCCCCTGCCTGTTTCATCGGTGTCCAAGAGCGTGTCGCCGAGAAAGGTCAAACCCTCCCCGAACCCCGTTGGATCGCATTCCAAGTTGGAAAAAATCTCGATTCCATAGGCGGATTCCGGGATGCTTTGCAAGAATCCCTCCACCGTCAAGTTGGAACCGCTCGATAGGACCGAGGTAATTTCTGGATGATTCTGAAGACCATTGGCGCCGATGTCCGCATCGGTGGCGTCGTTGATGACAACGGTGTCGGAGGGAGACAAATTACCTGGTAGGGCCAACGATATTCCGAGGTTTCCATTCTCGGCGATTGAATTTTGTTGGATCAGTACGCTTCGCGTCGGATTCCCGGCGATTAGGTTGTTGACTCGGATTCCAGATTTTCGATTAAACATGATTGTGTTTTCGGGACCGATGATGTTCTCCCCGTTTCGAATAAGAATCCCCTCCAAAACGCAACCCAAATCGAGAGTTGCGGTGCGATCCGTGCCGACATAGT
>JAJDBZ010000238.1 GCA_029261095.1 Candidatus Omnitrophota bacterium
GGTATTTGGATCGATCCTTGAGGAAAAAGAGATACGCCAACAGCGGATATCGCTTGCCGAAGATCGCAACAAAATCGGAAAAAGACTCCTCGTCATTCTGTGTCCGATAGAGTTTGAAAAACGCTTTCTCCAACTTCCGCAGTTCCCCCGGCTGGGACTTTGCTTGGTGAAGAGGGGCATGCGGTTGATCCTCCGCCCCATAACGCGCGGGCCAATTGACCAGGTTGTTCTCCGGATGCTCAATGCAAGCGATCACCTGTGCCTCCCGAAAACTCATCCCTGTCGAGATGGATGGCAAAAAGCACTCGACGAAGGCCGTACTTGGTAGGATTGACATAACTGCTGAAGTGTACCGTCTGAGAGGGGGGTTGAGACGGGTGTGAGCGGGCCCCGTGTCTTCCTTGTGATTTTCGTTTTTGCGTTTTTGCTAAGGTTCTTGCACTTTTTCAGTTTCTATTTTGCTGACTGGGGGTCAAGTGGTCGCTGGTTCAAATCCAGTCGCCCCGACCATTTTAAAACCTTCTGAACACTTCACTTAGCACCTTCTACAGATCTCAAGATAATTCCTTCATTTTTGCGTCGTTTGGCGTTCATAGGGGGTTCATTCTGGTCAAGATCGGTCAACCTATTGATAGAGTGTCCATCTAGAACCGGTCTTTCTTTCGGAGAGCCTGGCTCTTCTTGTTCCAGGGAGCCATGTGGGATTCTATTCCCGAAGAGGGAAGAAGTGATCTCTCTTAAATGGAGTTGGACAGTCTCCAAACGCTGTTTGGTAAAAGACCTTTTCGGAAGGCACAGGTCATTTCTATTTGATTGATTGAGTTGAATATTTCCGCTCCCATTCTCCGAACGAGGATCCAAGAACGTTCGTGTTGGCAGGTACTTTTTTTAGACCTTCAGGAAGATCTTCGTTCGATACAGATAATACAACAACGACCATTTGATCACCATCTCGCCTATCTCGGAGAGAACGGGGCCAAAATCACCAAGTGCACGCGAACAACCGCTCAGGAAGAAACCGGTAATATCGTTGAAGGGAATGATGTCCTGGCCGACGTAAACTGTGATGGCATTCATGCCAATCACTACAAAGAACAGTGTCCACCTCCGGTAGCCACGCACATTGATCACATAGTAGAACAGGGCCAGTAAGAGAAGACTCCAACCTCCAGCCCAAAGAACATAAGAACTTGTCCAGAGGAGTTTGTTGATCGGAAAGGCGAGGTTCCAGATTCCACCCAGCAGGAGGGAGATGATTCCGGCCACAAAAAGACCAACGGTCTTTCTTTCACCTGACCTCGAAGTTCGGAGCCAGTGCCCAGTGAGGACACCCAAAAGGGTTGTCGCGATAGCTGGCAGTGTGCTGAGAATTCCTTCGTTATCGCCGTAGTGATAACCCAACGAACCGGGTAATAGCAATCGGTCGATGTAACCCGAAAGATTCCCTTGTCGACTGAGGTCACCAGCCTCAAAACCTGGTGCCGGGATCAGGGTCATTAGACCCCAATACCCCAATAGGATTCCACAGAATGCGACAGACTGAGTACGAATGCCGGTATTGAGAACCAGTGTGGCCGCGAAAAAATAACAGATACCGATCCGCTGCAGAACTCCAGAGTAGTAAAGGTCCGAGAAATCGAAATCCATAAGACCATTGCAAAGAAGTCCCAAGAAAACCAGCAAGAGGCTTCTTCGAACGATATGAGAAAATGTCACTCGCCACGATTCGCCTTTTTCTCTCCGTCGGTTGATCGCAAACAGAGCACTGACACCCACGATGAATAGGAAGAGCGGAAAAACCAGGTCATAAAAAGTAAATCCGTCCCAGCGGGAGTGACGAAATTGATTTGCGAGGGGGCGGAGGTCCGGATTGTCCAGCCATCTGAAAGTGTTTCGAAGAATCCACGCCCCACCGACAATCCAAAACATATCGAATCCACGAAGAGCGTCGATGGACAAAACACGTTTATCGTGTTGTTGGGTATCGCCGTGTACGGACATCAAACGATGCTCTCGGTGAAGTTTGATCCAACAGTCACGGAAGAGGTTTCTTGGTTAGACCGGTTTGAAAACAGATTGCTTACGATTTGGGTCCAAAGGGTTTTCATCGAATGTTCCATCTCAATCAGCCGCATTCATGTCGTTCTTCACGAACTCAATTCGAAACTCATGATCAGGCTTTGTCTCAAACTCCAGATGTTGACCCTCTTGTCGACCAGGTATGACTTCGTTTGTGATTGAATCGGATATGCGCAGTTTGGCGTGCCCTACCCAGAATCTTGCGATTCTACATCGGTTACCCGCCAGGGATGAGACCGTTACCGTCTGCACGCCTTCTTCCGCTCGGGTTGCCGATACGACGAATGCTCCTTGCGCGCCAAAGTTTTCGAATCGACCTTCGAAATTTGCGGTAACCGCGGGGAACAAACGAATCACTCCAGTATGAGACTGCAAAAAAAACTCCGTGGGCAGTCCATCGGAATTTAAGTGTATCCCGAGTCGTTTACGCACCAGTCCCTCCCGAAAACTTATCCGGGGTAAAAAATCGCTAAAAGAAGGTTTTCCGAATCGTCTTATTGATTCGATTCGGATTTGTTAACCTGATTCTTTCCTCTCTGATCTAAATCGGGTTGAAATCCCTTTTCAGGAGTCCAAATGAGAGATTTCATCATTCTCCTTTTCGCATTCGTTGAGTCCTAATATGGACCACGACCAGGTATTTCGTTGGATTCTGATTCTTGGGATCGCCACCGTGCTTCCGATCGGCCTTTATCACCGGATTAAATCGCAAGCGTCCGGGGAAAAGCTCGATCGCCGGCAAGAAGGTTTGTTTATCCTTGCAACCCTGCGGCCGATCGGCGCGTTGAAGATGATTGGGGTCATCGCATGGCTGATCGATCCCGAATCGATGGCATGGTCATCGGTCGGTTTGCCGATTGGGTTGAGGTGGATCGGAGTGATCATAGGGGCCTTCGCTGCGGTCCTGATAATCTGGGTATTCAGAACGATCGGGACAAATATAACCGACACCGTTGTGACAAGAAAGGAGCACACCCTCGTGACATCGGGACCTTACCGATATGTTCGGCACCCCTTTTACCTGGCGTTCGGGATGGCTACGGTGGCCGACTCCTTAATTGCCGCAAACTGGTATCTTGCGCTTACCGGCGGTCTGGCGTTCCTCTTAATTCTTATGCGGACCAAAAAGGAAGAGGGAAACTTGGTGGCCCGTTTTGGCGACGATTACCGGCGGTACAAGAAAGTAACCGGGATGCTGTTTCCACGATTCACCGGCAACCGAAAAATAGTCTGAGTTTTTCGATTGACTTCGCGATCTGGAGGCGTACAGTTTCCTATCAACTCGGACCCATTTCCAACCTTTACTCAGCAAAGGAGGAGTCGATGTCCAGATCCACCCGCAATCGCATCGTAGTAGTCGCAATCCTTACGTTCATTCTGATTCTCGCAGTAGTCCAACAGATCGTTCCCAAACGGACCGTTACGCTCGAAGTTTCCGGAGAGGCTGGACGCCAAGTACAAGCCTTCTTCGTCGTGGACGGCGAATCGCGGGAAACGAAAGCGGAATTGCCTTCCCAATTCACCTTTGAATGCAGCAAGATTTCGTATCGCATCGTTCCAGAAGAGTACGATGACCAGAATCACATCGAGGTCAAATCTTTCACCGATCCAGAACACGCTGCTTTATGCATTAGTCCGGCTGTAAAGGGATCGATTGCCTGCCCTTCGCTTCTATCTCTAGCCCCCGGAAATTCAGGGATGATCGCTGGAATGACAGAATCTGAAGTTAAGGATTTACAGTAACCAAGGGAGAATCGAAATTGCTGGTGGATTGGGAAAGTTTTGACAACGAAACCCCTGTTGTCCTGGTTCGAAAACCTTCTGACTTCTTTCCGATGGAGCGCTTATCTCAAAGATTCCATCGAGGACGAATAAATGAGAGGCACAAGGGAATCTATTAACCGTATTTCGCAAGAACGTGCTAGAATTTTCCTAATTGGATTTCAGATCCAATACATGGAGTTTCAGAATGGCTATGGAGCGGATGATGGGATTGCCTCGCCGAGCATTACTAGCCTTCGCCTGCCTCCTATACATCCTTGTGCTACCCCCTGGCAGCGCTGCTCAGGTTCAAGGAAACATTCCCGATTCGATTTCAGATGAGTTTACTCCTGCGGCTGGTAAAAAATGGACCGGGTACCGAGACATTGTATTGCCACCGGGTTTTAAGGTCGATCAATTTTACGCCGGTCCCGATGGGATAGCGGTCAGGCACGACGGCGCACTGTTGGTTGTCAACGAAGGGAAACCACAGGGTGTCTTCATCGCCAGGAAAGGGGACACATTTGATCTCGAAGATGCTTTTTCGACAACAGGACTACCGTTCAAAAGCCCGGACGACATCCTGATTCATCCGGATGGTACTGTTTTTGTCGCGGACGGAAATGTGGGAATCCTCTTCAGAATCTCGGCGGATTTGTTGTTCCAGTTCATTGGGACGTTGCCGCGTATAAACCTGCGTGTCCGGAAGGACGACGATGCTGAAAGAACCCTCCGGTGCAGGTGTTAGGTTTCCAGGTTGGCCAAACCCTTCGGGTGCAGGAAAGAGAAAGAAGACCGCAATCACCCACCATAACAATCTTTTCATCGCGTGCCCTCCTATACGCATATGTCTCGCGGGATTGAAGTAATCCCCCGCGTCACTCCCGCTGGAACCGATAGTACCAAGAAGTTCAACAAGAACCAGGAGGAAAGGACCCGCATGCCTTCCGCTTAGTTCTTTTCGCCCTCATCCGCCATCGCGGACGCTGTTTCTTCGATCGATGCGGTATCCACATTTGCATGAGCGATTTGGTCGACCGCCCCCGCTAGAAGCGGATCATTTGACCCGCGATCAAGATACCCAGGACCGCCGATCTGAATCGACCTTTGAAAGCATACGAGTCCTGGCTGTGGTTTGTTAATTGCGTAAAAAAGACGGGCTTTATGAAACCAGGCCTCGGGGTTATCGGGTTCAATCCGAGTCCAGGCATCGATCGCTTGGGCCGCTTTTTCCATTTGATTCAGACGGATCGAAACGAAGAAGTACTCGCGGTGTGGATCGGCTATGTCCGGGTTGATCGTGATTGCTTTCCAAAAATTCTCCGCTGCCTGTTCATGCTTTCCAAGACGATTGTTGACCAAGCCGATATTGAAGTGAGCCGGGACATGGTTGGGATCGATTTTGAGTGCTTCGAGGTAGCTGTTCAGCGCTCCTTCCAAGTCTCCTTTCTTGTCATAGCAGTTCCCCATGTTGACATAAGCGGAGACATGTCGGCTCGCCGAATCGATCGTCTTCCCGTAACACTCGATGGCCCGATCGAACTCACCCTGTTGTTCGTAATAAACACCTGAGTTGAACCAGGAGTTGGTGTGCTTGGGGTTGGACTTTAGGGCTTTGTCAAACAAACCTTTTGCCTCCTCGGTATTCCCCATACGGTAAAAAACATTCCCAAGATTACCGAGGGCATCCGCGTTGTCGGACGCGCCAGCGAGAACAGCATTGTAAATCTGCGCAGCATCGCTGTATCGCTCTTGTGCTTCATAAATACTCGCGAGCCCAAACTTGTAGTTCAGGTTGCTGGGCTCTTGTCTGGCGGCGATCTGGCCATGCTCTAGGGCTTTCACCAAGTTGCCGAGTTGAAGGTAGACCTGGGACAGTTGGAAACGTGTTGCCGAGGCCTCCGGCATTTTCTCCAGCGCCTTTTCGAACTCTTCGGCGGCTTCTCGCAAGTTTCCTTTGGCCAACTTGATTTGGGCCATATTTCCATCAATCTCGGCGGGAACTCCACCCTTCTCTCCCGCGCCGATGTAACCCAATGATTTCAATCTCGCGACCATTTCATTGGAAATCGACTCGTCGACATCTTCCGGCACGGTGAGGTCTTCGAACTCATTACCACCCTCGTAAGTTTCGATGGTTTCGACCGGGTGGTTTTTCAAATAATCGCGAACGATGGCATCGTCGATGACACGGCCGTCCATGTCCTCTCCAACTGGCAAACCGAGGAGGTAGAGCGCCATCGGCGTAATATCGAGAACGGTCGTTCCATAGATCTCTTTGTTCGGGATGATCTGGGGACCGTTCATGATGATGACCCCGTCGCGTTTGTGTTGGAGATGGGCAGTGGCGACATCGACTCCAGACTTCCTCTGGATGCGTTCATTTCCTGTTTCGAAACCGTGGTCGGAGACCAAGATGATCGTGGTGTTCTCGTCTCGGAGTTCCATGAGCTCTCCAACAATCTCATCGGCCTTCTTATACATTTCAGTCACGACATCCATGTAACGCGCGTATTCCTGTTCTTGAGTCCAATCCAGTTTGGGTGGCATGCAGTGCATGAAGAGGTGTTCGCAGCTATCGACCCCCTCGAAGTAGACCGCCATTAGGTCCGGTCGCTTCTCTTCATATAGTTTGGCTCCGAGTCTTCGGTAACCCTCGCAGGTCGCGTAGATCTGACGAAAATGGCTGATGGGGTTAATGAAATTAAGTTTTTCCGCATCGTTCGCGCTGGCGTTATAGGTCGGCTCGTCGATGTGCATATATCGTTTGACTGTTTCGTAGGAGATCTCTTTCGGATCGGGAATGAGATCCTCGACTTCATCAAGAAGGAGACGGGGATGGGTTTTTCCGAAGGTCGCTTTGATCGTTCGGCCACTGACTCCGAAAGTGTGGTAGGCCATGTGGTCGGAGACGATGAAACCGTTGACTTCCTCTGCAGGGTAAGTGGCCCACCAGCCAACGACGCCGACAGACCGATCATTCTCGCTGAGGATATTCCAGATCGCTTTGCACCTTCGTGTCGTGCTGGTGACCGGAATCCGCTGTCCTGCTTTTTGGCTATCGACCATAAACCAGGTGATGCCATGCTTCTCTGGGTTCTTACCGGTGGCGATGCTCGTCCAGATGATGGGTGAGAGCATGAGTTCGAGGGATTGGAGGGCCCCGTGGGAGCCGCCCTCTTTGAGCCTAGCGATATTGGGGAGCTGGCCCTTATCGATGAGGGGGTTGATGATATCCCACTCGGCACCATCAAGGCCGATGAGGAGGACCTTGTTCTTGCCTTCGGGCGCTTTTGAGCAGGAGGTCAGCAGGAGCATGGCTCCCACCAACGCCAAAGAGAGAACCCTTTGGGCCGTTCGCGAAAATTGGCACGTCATTGATGCAGTCTACTTCGAATCCACTATCTCGCGTAACCGGTCGAACTCCTCCCTCATCCCTTCGATCTGATTCTGCTGATTCCGAATCACTTCGTTCTGTTCTTGAATCGCTTTCACGAGAACCGGGATGAGGATCCCGCTGTTCATGACACGGAAATCCTCGACCGTTTCATCGCCAACCTCTTCCCGTACCTCGCGAACCATTTCGGGGAAGACAGTTTCGACTTCTTGGGCAAGGAAACTTATGTCCCCCGTGGAAAGGCTCGGATTGGCTATACGGAATTCTTTCGACCAATTGAACCGGACCGGGCGCAGTTGGAGGACTCGATCCAGGCTGCCACTCAGTTCGGTGATATTGGTCTTTACACGTTGGTCCGAACTGGTATCCCACGCCGCCTGAGTGGAGCGGGCGGATCCATTGACATGGAGGAGGTGACTTGGTTTCACCGTGCCGATTCCAACCTGGCCGCCCATAACGGCCATTGTGTTGTTCTCCAAAATCGTGGTCCCGGATTGGTTGTTCAGTGCGATGGCCACCGTATTGTTTCCCTTCGCCTCGATCCCACGCCCCATCGCCATCGCGAAGTCTCCGCTGGCGACGGTCTGCCGACCCAACGCGGTCGAGTAATTTCCGCTGGCGGTCGTCTCATCACCCATGGCGGTCGATGAAATCGCCGTCGCTTTGGACAGTCGCCCTGTCGCCAAGGCATATCTACCGCTGGCGGTGGTCCTGTCCCCCATCGCGGTCGAGAAGATTCCGCTGGCGCTGGTTAACCTCCCCATAGCCGTCGAGGCGATCCTGCTGGCGGTGGTTTGATACCCCATCGCGGTCGAGGAAGACCCGCTTGCGGTGGTCTGGTACCCCATCGCCGTCGAGTCATACCCGCTTGCGGTGGTCTGGTACCCCATCGCCGTCGAGGCGCTTCCACTGGCGGTTGTTTCATGTCCCATCGCAGTCGAGGTGGTGCCACTGGCGATCGTATCGCGCCCCATTGCAGTCGAGGCGAAACCGCTGGCTTCGGTGATACTTCCAAAAGCTGTGGAATGCCTGCCGGTTGCCAAAGTCAAGTTTCCAATCGCCGTTGAAACCACCCCACTGGCGACCACTTCATACCCGAGGGCCGCGGAATAATTTCCGCTTGCTTGGCTCTTGTATCCCATTGCAATCCCGTATTTCCCGCTAGCCGTTGAACCAAAGCCTATCGCTGCGGTGTAATCTCCGCTGGCGGTGGTGTTAAACCCCATAGCGACCGAATCGAGACCAACATTTCCCGAGTCCCACTGGGTGCCGGTGACACGACCGGCGCGCAACGCGTTTTGGGATTCGTCCCAATAAAGGCGGGCTCCGGGACTCGCCCCGAAAATGTTAACGTCAAAGCTGCTGATCCCCTCCTGCCCGACATTCAACTCGCCGACTACCGTAAGCTTCGACCCAGAAAACTCATCGGAGACATCCTTTCGAAGGAATTGTCCAGTACCCGCGTCGGTAGTTAAAAACTCGGAAGCTTGCGAACCTCCCAACAAGCGGGCGTTGGCGGCCTGCAGCGCAAACGGGACACTGTGAATCTGAACGCGGTTCGGGAAGGTATCGCCGGGATCGAGACCATCATCGGCCGTATCGATCGCCAGCTGATAGTAAGCCTCATTGGCTGCGATGACTTCGGTTGATGGAACAACTGCAATCGAGTAGCGACCTGCCGCTGAGAATTCGACCGTCCCAGTCGCAAGACCAATCTGGTTACCGCCCACTGCCGCATCGAAGAAATCAACTTGGAAAAGGTGTGTTCCCGTGATCGGACCACCTTCCAGGTCGGCGAGCCCCCCTTGGAGGTTGATAGTTTGGGGTGGCTGGGCTTCCGAGAAACTGAAGCTGGTGATACACGCGACGAAGAGACAGGCGGTGATTGCACGCATCATTGACTTCCTCCATTGAACAATTGAAAAGGAAGCCATTCTGACTCAATTCTACTTCTCGGGTAACCTGCTTTTTATCATCGCTCGGAGTTCTTCGATTTGCTCTTGTTGACTCCGAATGACCTCTTGATGCTCTTGCATCGCCTTGGTCAGAACGGGAATCGGCGCGTCTTCCGAGGTCTGGAGCGCGCCTTGGAGGTTGATGGTGAGTGAGACCCCAGCCTGCGCGAAATTAAAAAAAATCGATGCGACAACAATAACAAGGGCGGCGAATCTGCGCATGAACACTTCCTCCTACCGGATCGGATTTGGAAGTGAATTGTTGCCGAAATCTATTTCTCTGAAAACCTACTTTCTATCAATGCCTGCAGTTCTTCGATTTCTCGCCTCTGATCCTCCATCTCTGCCCTCATCGCTTTCACCACCCCCATCAAGAACCCGATGTGGCGTCCGGTGTCGAGGCCCTTGCGTTTCTTGCTGGCGAGAACATCCGGCATCTCCTCGGCGATCATGCCGACTCTCGGTGGAGTTCCCTCTTCTTCTTGCTTGTACAGGTAATTCACCATCTCAACTTCATCGAGAGTGGAAACCAGCTCTTTCAAATCTTCATGGGAGAGAGGTTGAATATCTTTCTTGTAATCACGCGAACTTCCGTCCATCCATGTGAGGCCATCGCAGTAGGCGCCCATGGTTCCGACATCGAGCAGGTGGGTTGGGGAAGCATTGTTGATGCCGACTCGACCACCCATGATGGCGAAGGTGCTGTCTTGGGAGATGACTGTATCCGCTTGATCGCCCAGCCCGATGGCGACGGTATACTGCCCGGCGGCGGTGATTCCACCTCCCATGGCTGTCGAAACATGTCCCGACGCTGTCGTGAACAGACCTCGGGCATTTGCGGCGACTCCCGTCGCGACGGTGCCATAGCCCAACGCGGATGCGGAGACTCCGCTCGCGGTCGTATCGTACCCCATCGCGATGGCGGCATTTCCGGTCGCAGTCGTACCGTAACCCATCGCGACCGAGTTCTCAGCAGTCGCAAAAGAAAGTTGGCCCGCCGCCAATGAGTAGTCACCGACCGCTGCTGTGAGATACCCCATCGAATTGGAGAAAGCACCACCAGCGAAAGTTTTGTATCCCATCGATGTCGAGGCGAAGCCCCCGGCAAAGGTATCGAATCCCATAGCAGTCGAGTTGTTTCCGCCAGCGAACGTTTCCTCACCCATCGCGGTGGAACTCAATCCAAGAGATATAGTTCCCACTCCCATCGCGGTCGAATTCTCACCGCTGGCTGAAGACATGTTTCCCAATGCGGTGGAGGCGGTTCCACTGGCTATGGTCGATAGCCCTACGGCTGTTGAGTTTCCGCCTATTGCTGTCGACCGGCTACCCATTGCAGTGGAAGATTTCCCTGTCGCGCTCGACTTAAATCCCATTGAGGTGGAGAAATACCCGCTGGCAGTAGTGGCATAACCGAAGGCGGTGGAGTTGGCACCGCTGGCTGTGGTTCGGTCGCCCATGGCGGTTGAATAATCTCCACTGGCTGTCGTGTTGAAACCGATGGCCGCCGAGGCGTTGTCGCCGCTGGCCGTGTTGTTGATTCCCAATCCGATCGAATTGAAACCGATGTTTTCGGGGGCCCACTGGTCGCCTAACGCTCGACCTGCCCGAAAGGCCCCTTCCTTCGCATTCCAAAAGACTCGATCGCCTGGCTGGGAGCCATAGAAATTAACATCGAATCCGCTGGCGTCCCCGATGCCGACGTCAAACAGTCCGTTTACAGTCAGTTTGGTTCCCATGAACTCATCGGAAACATCTCTTCGGAGAAACTGAGTCGAATCGAGACCATCCAGGAGATCCGCACTCCCGGAGGAAGAGCCAACAGTGCCAGTTGCCGATTGTTTCCAAAGACTGGATACCGCGATGGCCTCGTGCGGACCCACAACTCCATCGCCGTTCACATCGACGACTTGAGCATGTGAAATGGGACGTGCGATTCCGAGAACAAGTAGGGTTATGGCAATGACCAGTTTGAAGTTTGACATTCGATTGACGCTCCTGACGTATGAGGTCTTCATATAAGACTTCGCCAATCATAAAGGCGGTCGAAGATTCGTCAATCGGAAATTTCAGACAACAGCCACCTTTTTGGGAAATGACAGGTGGCTTGCAGGCATTGATAGAAAGGAATTCACTCTGAACCGAGAGGCTAATCTCCAATTCCAAAGACCTTTTGGGTGGTCCCCTTGATCCCATCCCAGAGACCTCCATCCGGCTCCGGAGGTGGGGCCTCGTAACTCTCAGTCGTCATCACAAACTGGGGAAACCTGGGAATATCTCCAGTGTCGCCTTTCTTGAGAACCCGATACTTCCCTCCTTTCTTTCGTTGGAGAGTCATCTCGTATGCATCCATCGAATCAGGTGTCCATCCGAAAAAGAGATTGCCTAATAGGGGGATCTTTTTCAGAACCTTTCCGACGGGGATGTCAAAGAATAAGTGGCGGGTCTCTATTTTGATTTCACCCGGTTCCTGGTAGTTGTACCAATCGATTTTGACCGCATCGTGTTCGACGCCGAGATTCCCGAGACCGGGTACAGCCACACCCAATGGCACCTTGGAAGAGTAACCGCGAATCCGCATACCCGCTCCGACTCCTGGACGGACAAAGAGAAATCCGGTCCCTTTCAAAGGAAACTCGCCCTCCTTCAAAAGCCCGGTAAAGGAGTTGATGAAGAAAATATCATCGATCATCACCATCCGTCCGACCAAATTGCGGTAATCGTCATCGTCCACAAGCACACGGTCCATCCTCGCGTTCGGGGCAACGCTGCCAGACAACGCGAACGCGCGGTCCACCACATCCGTGCCTAGCGGTTCGATTGGAAAAGGGTGATCCCGCAAGGCCCATCGTTCTTTGAAAAAGTATTCATCCAAGCGGATATTCTCGATGGGAATGACGCCCACCAGGTTTTCCATAATGACGGGTCGAGCGGGCACTCTCAATTCGAAACCGCGACCGTCAAACGTTCCATTGAGTATCCAATTTCCCGACCGGACGGGACGAACTGTCGCTTCGAAAATTGCAGTCCCTTCGATTTCCATGCTTGGTGATGCTTGAAGAGGAGGTGAGTTTCTCGCCTCAAACCGGAGATCGAGACGGGGCCGCCATTGATCTCCCTGACGATCGACAACACCTGTTAGATCAACCCGGATCGCATCGTTATTCCCCTCTATAAATGAGAATTCATCAATCACATAACGACTACCACCTTCTTGCTTGGCGCGGACTCTGACTGCGGCCCGACCGACTTTCGAGAAACTACGGGAACCGACCAGATACCACCCCCAATCTTGGCACCTTAGATCCGCCTTGACTGTCTTGGTCAAAGGATCTATCGCCGTCTCGAATGTCCCGTTGAGGTCGCGCCAACCCAACAGATAGTCCCCGTTCTTGTTTACAGTTCCTTTGCTTCGCAGTCGACCAGTCGATTGGAGAACCTCTCCTTTGACATTGGCCACCAAACTGTCTCGAATCCCACCGCTAGACCGAACATTACCGGACACATCCGCTTGGACTTTCAGCAGGCCATTGGCCTCCACCCGGGACACACTGAGTGATTTCAGCAAATGAGCGATGTTGAACGTTACCGGGAAGGTATTAAAATCCCACCCGCCGGTTTTCCCGGAGTAAGCAAAATTGAAATTCGCCCTCTGCTTATTCCCGAGATCGAGTTGTGCACCGATTGCTTCGACCCGCATGTCGGGTTCTATACCCACGCGGATTCCACTCCGAAATTTCCACCCCTTCGGACTGATCCACCTCTGCCAGCCGGAGGGAACTTTCCCTGGCGGGAGGAACCGCAAGAGTTGGTTCAGGTCCCCGCCCAACTCCAGTTGTTCAACGTTCACCGCTGACCGACTCGCCTCGGTGTTCCTTAAGGCGCCCTGAAGAGCCGGCCCCCACACCAACCGCGCTTGGTCTAGGAAAAAAGTCTCCTCCGAAAGCCTGCGCCCCTTGGCTTCGAGGACAAGGGGATACTGCGACAAGTCGAACTGCTTGTACCGGAATTGTTCACCCCTAAGGTTAACAGACACGGTCGGTGATTTAGGCGATGAAGCGCTCCCGGAGGCCTCGAAGGATCCGCTCCAGATACCTTTCAGGTTGACGCCTAAAGCGGTGGTATCGATTCGGGCGTTCTTCCCTTGAATGCGGTAGCCGCTCCCCGAGGAGTAGGAATACTTCCCGGAAAAAGATCCGCCATGCGCTTCCGCAATTGACCAATCTCCGGATACATCCATGTTCCGATTAAGAAGGTTTACCGAAAAACTGCTGTCGCTGACTCGGATTCCTCGAACCGGTTTTGGGACTGTCGGCGTTTGGGCGGAACCGATCTGAAGCGATGCCCTCCCATTAAACTGAGGCCAACTTCCCTGGCCATCCAAGGTGAGATTCAGGTCTTGCACCGATCCCCGGTCATCAGGGATTCTCACTTTCTCAAACCCCAACGTTGTGCTCATTGCGAGATCCCAGGACTTCCAGTCGCCCATTGGTCCGGAAGCCTTGACCGAGTGGAGAACACATGACCCGCCGTTGAGGAGGGAGGCATACTGATCCGGAATCAGGTCGAAGATCGGGGCCAAAGGGAGTGCGATCTCGGACAAGGCCAGATTCACCCCCATCGGCTCTCGAGTCGGGTCCAATCCGACCGAGGCGTTGTAATTCTTTCCATCACGATCAATTAACTTGACCGTCAGATTTTTCTTCCCGGCCAGGTCTTTGGGTAGCGATGCCTGGATTTCGACGGCGGCAAGTCGGGGGAAGTGAGGGAACAGAGGCGCGGATGGGGGGGAGATTTCGGTGATTAACGGAATGACGGCCGTTTCAAAATTCACCACATCGCCGATGTCCAGGCGGCCCAAAATCTTTCCTTCATTCGGTCTACGATCCCAGAAAATTTCAAGTGAAAGGTTGGCTTGGAGGGTGTCCGAAAGGGCCTGGCCCGTGTTCGGATCGCGGCGAGACCAGGTCAGGAGGCTGGCGGTGGGCTTTTTTTTTCCAGCGACCCGGTTTGAAGTCGAATAATTTCAAACAACCGGGACGCTTCAAAGGATAAACTCTCCACAGTGATTTCGTTTTGCGGATGGATGAGTTCGAAACCGATGTTTTCGAGGGTGACCGTCCCCAGTTTTTCTAACGGGCTACTCTTCGTCGCTTCGTCAACCCTCCCGCTCGCGTCTTTCACCGGTTTCGCTGGAATCATTCCTTGAACCAAATCAACCACCTCGAGGAACGGCCATTCCTCTTGCGAGGGATTCAACCGAATCTTGCTATCGTTCAATCGAATATTCCATGGAGAGTCCAGGTTCTCGCGAATGAGATCAAGGTTTCCAATTTGAATTCCCGAATAGGCTGCCCCACCCTCTAAAGAGACCGCCAATTCAACATCCGAAATTTGGACATGGGTGATCGGCGGGGACTTTTTACCGGCCGATTCAGACGTCCCCTCCTCAACCTCGGGTGCACCGATCTTCGCGAGAATCGGATCGAGGAAGGATTCCAGGTTCCATCGATCCACATTTCTTTTGAGAGTGATCTTGGGATGTGTGACAACCAATTCGACGAACCGTCGGTCCTGAAGATCCTTCAGGCTTTTCGCGCGAGCCTCTATTTGATCAACGCTGACGATAACATCGTTCTCGACAGAGATCTGTATCTCGCCCAGAACCAACACGCTCTCGGTGAGTCTGATCGAGGCGTCACCGATAGAGACTGGGTGTGTTACCGCATCAGTCAAGCCCTTTTCGGCGGATTCGATAACCGCGGGCGGGGAGAGTCGGGCTTGAATCTCTTTATAGACCCACAACCCGGCGACACCTGCCACGATCAGGGTAACCACCACGCCCAACAAGAAACTCCCTATGATCCCCTTTTTTGTAGCCACCGTGATTGTCTATTCCCTTGAAGGAAAATCCATTCCCCTATCGATTCAAGATTTGAGTCAACATACTACTCTATTCTTACGGACCTTAAGAAGAGACCCTGGAGCGAACACATTTTTTTGGGCCATTCCCAAGGGCCCATCCGGAAAAAAGGGTCCCGTCTGAAAGAGTTTTGGTAATCTTGTATCAATTAGTATAAAGTTTCACCCGTAAGACCGCACCTCGGTTCATCAATTTTCATTCAGCCGTATAGAGAAGGGTTCATTTCACCGATTACAATAAGAAAATCTTGGTACGAGGAGACCGCGATGAGCGAAATTCTTCCTCGTCATCAAGGCATTCGATTCGAAACACAAACGATGACACTAGACCTGAGAAAACTTGCCACCCGTGACGGTCCCGTCCTTCTGGATGGAGGATGGGGAACTCAGCTGCAAGAGAGAGGATTGCCAGTAGGTGAGAACGCTGATGTCTGGAACCTCCAACACCCGGATAGGGTCGAGGCAGTCGCCCGTTCATATGTCGATGCAGGGAGTAGAATCATTCTCACAAACACTTTCCAAGCTAATCGATATACCCTCGATCGGAATGGCTGTTCTGGCCAGACAATTGAAATTAACCGCGTGGGTGCTGACATCTCGAAACGGGCCGCTGAGGGCCATTCTCTGGTATTCGGGTCGGTGGGGCCCACCGGAAAGATGCTCGCGCTGGAAGAGGTCAGTGAAGAAGAACTGCAAGATGTCTTCTCGGAACAGATTCAGGGTTTGGTGGAAGGAGGAGTCGATGCAGTGGTCCTGGAGACAATGAGCGACCCTGGGGAAGCTGCCGCGGGCATTCGAGCTGCAAGAAGTTACGGTGTCCCTGTGGTCGCCTGTCTCTGCTTCGACTCGGGCGAGAACCTTGACCGGACTTTGGTGGGAACCACAGTCGAAGAGGGAGCGAAGGCATTAGCGGATGTTGGAGCCGATTCAGTTGGGGCCAATTGCGGACAGGGAATCATTTCCTCTATCGGCATTTGCCGAAGATTGAACAGTGCGGTCGATCTTCCGATCTGGATCAAAGCCAATGCGGGTCTCCCGAAACTCGTCGACGGGAAAGCAGTCTACAAAACCACCGCCCATGAGTTTGCGAACCAAGTTCCGAGCCTGATCGAGGCTGGAGCCAGGTTCGTTGGAGGATGCTGTGGGACCAATCCGGATTTCATTCGGACCATTGCTCAGGAAGTTCTCCCGCGGTTGCGGGTAAACGATTCAACGGCATAGATTTTATCCCCGATTGTCTCCGCAGTCTGGGAGCGTCTTGGTTGTGGGAACAGATTCAACTGTCATTTGATAGGGATTTGAGGGGAAAAAGAATCGCGCCCTTGGGTCTTATGCCATCAAACACACTGACAGGAACATCATATGGGTTGTGAATCTCAAGAGCTTGTAGCGATCTTCGGCCGTATGTTAGCCTCGGTCGGATGTCTGAGGAATAAACTTCTATGAACCGACACGCTCCTTTGTCTTGTCTTTGTCAATTCATTCTCATTCTTCTCGCCGCCTTGCTGACGGGTCCTTTACCCTGTGCAGCCGCTTTCAATGATGCGCCTCCGTTTTTCATCGAAGGTTACGCTGGACAACTGAGCGTCGAGCCCGGTGAGGATATCACCTTCCATGTCTCCACAGGCGCGAAGAAGTTCGATGTCGAAATCGTGCGAAAAGGGGCGGAGGACGAAACGGTGTGGTCCCGGAAGGGTTTGCCCGGAAAAGAATATCCCATTCCGGAATTTGCCTCCGCTCAGGGATGCGAGTGGCCTGAGTCTTTTAGAGTCTCGATCCCAAAGGACTGGCACAGCGGTTATTATGAAGTGTCGCTACGCGCCAAGGACAACGGAGAGAAATATGTCCGACGTGGTCGGCGGACTGCGGAATCGAGTTGTTTTTTTATTGTGAGATCCGCTTCGCCGGGCCAGGACACAAAGATTCTCCTGCAATTGAGCACCAACACCTACAACGCCTACAACAATTGGGGCGGCTCCAGTCTCTATGCCTACAATGGTCGGGCTGGCATCCAAGGCCATCGGGTTTCGTTTGACCGTCCACCTGCAAGCCAATTCGCCACCTGGGAACTAGGCTTTGTTAAGTGGGCGGAGAGCAACGGATACAAACTGGATTACGCTGCCAACACGGATCTCGAGTTCCACCCCGACCTGCTCCAGCACTACCACCTCGTGTTGAGTGTCGGTCATGATGAGTATTGGTCCACGCCGATGCGGGATCACCTGGAGGGGTTCATCGCGAACTCGGGCAATGTCGCCTTTTTCAGTGGCAACACTTGCTGCTGGCAAGTGCGGTCCGAGGACGAGGGTCGGGCGCTGACTTGTTGGAAGGAAAATTTTCATAAGGACCCCGTTTACCCGAGTGACGACCACAGTCTACTCACGAGTCTGTGGAGCCATCATCTTGTGAACCGCCCGGAAACCCAACTGACCGGAGTCGGATTTTTGTGGGGCGGGTTTCACCTGAGTCACGGGCAGTTCATGGATGGCGACGGCGCTTTCAAAGTCCACCGCCCTGATAGTTGGGTGTTCGAAGGGACGGACCTGAAACACGGTGACTCGTTCGGGGGTGAAAACACCATCGTCGGCTACGAGTGCGATGGATGTGAACTAGAATGGCGAGACGGGCTCCCGTTTCCGACTTACCAAGACGGAACACCGGAGTCGTTTACGGTTCTCTGTACCGCGCCCGCACGCTGGCACCACGGGGACTGCGAGTGGTACGAGAAATGGGAACGAGGCCGGACAGGGGCGGCTTGCCTGGGTCTCTATACGAAACCTGGCGGCGGCACTGTCTTTACCTCAGGCACCACAGACTGGGCACACGGATTACGCGGTGGGGACCCGGAGGTGGAACGCATGACGAAGAACATCCTCGACCGGTTGTCCGAATGAGAGATTCTAGTGGTAGATTCAGCGTGAAACCCAAATCATCACACACCATCGTTAAATTCCTCAGTACGCTCACCCTTGTTGCAACCCTGTGTGCCGGCTCGTTGAGTGTGCAAGGTCAGGATGCGATTCCGGAGGATCGACCCCGCGCCCGGCCTCCTTCGGCTCTAACGGGCTGGGCCGATTGGGAGAATGGTGAAGCGCTGCTCAACCGCATTGCGGTGCCACCCGCGCCGGTGCTCACGGCTGAAGAGGAACTGACCACTTTTAAGGTCGCGCCGGGTTACCGCGTGGAACTGGTCGCCGCCGAACCGCTCGTACACAACCCCATCTTTTTTGAGTTCGATCCCGAGGGGCGAATCTGGGTGGTCGAATATCAGGGGTATATGCGCGACCTTGCCGGCCGTGGCGAAGACGATCCGATTTGCCGGGTTGTCGTCCTTGAGGACACGGATGCTGACGGACGCGCGGATAAGAGCACGGTCTTCCTTGATGAACTTGTGATGCCACGATCGTTCGCTTTTGTGAGAGGGGGGATCCTCTTGCAGGAGCCGCCGACACTCTGGTTTTGCCAGGACACGGACGGCGACCTCGAATGCGACGAGATGACCGAGGTGGGCGAGATGGGTATTGCGGGGAATCCGCAACACACCGCCAACGGCCTGCGCTATGGGATCGACAACTGGCTGCATTGCGCCGACTGGCCAAAGCGCTATCAGTGGCGGGACGGTGAACTCATCGAAGAGGAGACCATCAAGCGCGGCCAGTTTGGGGTGACTTTCGACGAGACCGGCCGCTTCCTCACCTGCTACGAAAACAGAGCGCTGTATGGAGACAACATCCCCGCCGAATACCTGATGCGGAACCCTCACCTCCATCGCATATACCAACGCGGCGGGGCACCCCGTAAAGATTTTGGGGTGAACGTGGATTTCGCGGCAAAGGCTCAGGAAGTCTTCCCCATCCGAGTCACACCCGCAGTGACTCTGGGTGCACTGGAGCTGCGAGACGATGGCCGCCTGCGCACTTACACAATCGCAAGCGGCTCTTGTTTCTATGACGGGCACCAGTTTCCAGGAGACTCACAAAGAAACGTTTTCATTCCCGAGTCGGGCGGGCATCTGGTCGGGCGGCTCAAACTCAATGACGGCATCGTTTCCGATGCCACCCGGTTCTATCCGGCGGAACAGGAATTCCTCGCCTCAACAGACGAACGTTTTCGCCCAGTCAACGCCCGTGTTGGTCCCGATGGGGCGCTTTATGTGGCGGACATGTATCACGGGATCATTGAACATGTCATCTTCATGGTGCCCTGGCTGACGAAACAGATTGAGGAGCGCCAACTCGACCAGGGCAACGACCTCGGTCGCATCTGGCGAGTCGTCGCGGAAGACAAACCCCTCAACCGTATGGCACCGAACCTCGCAAAGGGATCGAGCACAGAGTTGGTAAAAACCCTTGCACACCCGAACGGCTGGCATCGCCTCACCGCTCAGCGCCTGCTGATCGAACTCGCCGATTCGGATGTTATTCCCCTACTGCGCAATACCGTCGGGTCGGCAAATCCGCTTGGGCAGTTGCATGCTCTGTGG
>JAJDBZ010000239.1 GCA_029261095.1 Candidatus Omnitrophota bacterium
CCTATGGTGGCGGCTATGGCGGCGATTATGGCGGTGGCTATGGTGAGGAGATGAGTTACTCAGATACCGATGACCCCGAAAAGATTGCCAAGGCGAAGGAAGCAGCAAAGAAACGGCAAGAAGAAGCCAAAGCTGAAATGGAAAAAATGATGGAGGACCAGAGAGAACTCAAGAATCGTCAGGCCAAACTTACACGTTGGACTCCTTTTTATAATACCAATCAAGTCCCTCCCGACTACTATGTGGAGTACAGAGATACGATAGGTAGCGAGGGTCAACAAGATTTCTTTCTGAGATATTCTATGAAAACGCAGTACCGCACCGATCGCGAAAATTTGGCCAAGTCACTTTACAACTTGGAATTCGGAACCAAACTTGCATTCTTGAGTCAACTGTCTTTGGTCCCGGATGTGGCCAATGCGTCGAAGATCGATGTCGAGGCGTTTGTCGAGTTCAACTATATGAACGATAGCGGGTTTGGAGTCGGAGCCCAATCGGAAGAAGGCGGGGAAGCACCCGAAGGCGAAGCCCCTCTTCAATCGACACAAGCTCCACCCGCTGGCATCATGCCCTCGAACCCCACCGGGGCTCCAGGGCAGGGGTAATCGCTTTTCATCCCTGATCGGCGCCGGCCGCGCTTTTCGGTTGGAGACCTTCCATGATTTTCGGTAGAAGGGACTCCCAATCCCCCTCCTTTTTCGGGGGTTTTACCTCCAAATAGATCCTCCCTTTGACCGCGAGACGGATCTTCCCAGGATAGGCTTTATCCAAGTGAACCACCCACTCGGGCGAGAACTCCTGTGTCGCCCTTTCATTCAGCCGAAGTTTGGCCCCATCGTTTCGAATGCGTATATGGTCGATCCGAACTGACCTTGCAATCTCTTTGAGGCGTAGATTGGTAAAAACCAGTTCTGCTTCTGGGGGTAATTTTCCGTACAAGTCTTCGATCTCTTCCAACAGCTGCCGTCGCTGGTCCTCTGTATTGATGCCCGCCATGCGTTTGTGGATAGACATTCGTTGACGCGCGCTTGGGATATAGTCCGGAGGAAATTCGCCGGACCGGTAGGTATCCAATGCGGTTTCTGTCTCCTCCTCGAGTTTCTCTCCTCTCATCCGTTGGATTTCTTTAGCCAAAAGACTTGAATAAAGATCGAACCCGATCGCGGCAATGTGACCGTGCTGTTCGCGGCCAAGGATGTTTCCCATTCCGCGGATCTCCAAATCTCGCATTGCGATATGGAATCCCGAACCGAGTGCCTTGTGTTCTTGTAACGCCAGAAGTCTCTGGCGGGCGACGGGAGTCAATCCTTTTTTGGAGGGAACCATCAGGTAGCAGTAGGCTTGATGATGGGCCCGTCCCACCCGGCCCCGGAGCTGATACAGTTCTGACAAACCGAATGTATCGGCACGGTTAATGAGGATAGTATTCGCGTTGGGGATGTCCAACCCCGACTCGATGATTGTTGTCGAAACCAGCACATCGACTTCACCGTCGATGAAACGGTGCATCACCTTTTCGAGTTCATGCCCTTCCATCTGTCCGTGCCCCACGGCAACCCGGGCCTCTGGAACGACTTCTTGGACCATGCTCGCCATCCCGTAGATCGATTCGACCCGGTTGTGGAGGAAGAAGATCTGCCCGCCTCTAGCCAGTTCGCGTAATACCGCGCTTTCCACCACCTCCGGTTTGTATTCCATGACATAGGTCTCGATGGGTAAACGGTCTTTGGGTGGGGTATTCACCAAAGACATATCTCGAACACCGCTCATTGACATATACAATGTTCGAGGGATGGGTGTGGCGGTCAGGGTGAGCACATCCACCTTGCTTCGGAGAGTTTTGAACTTCTCTTTGTGTTTAACTCCGAATCGTTGTTCTTCATCAACGATCACTAAGCCGAGATCCTTGAATTCGATGTCCTTCTGAAGGAGACGGTGGGTGCCGATAACGATATCGATTTCACCCTCCTTAATATTGCTGAGGGCATTCTTAGTATCTTTCTGAGAGCGGAACCGATTCAGGCATTCGATCGCGACCGGATAGTCCTCCATACGATCGGAGAATGTTTCGAAATGCTGCTGAACCAAAACAGTGGTAGGGGCGAGCACTGCCACCTGCTTTCCTTCGCAGACCGCTTTAAACGCGGCTCGCATTGCCACTTCTGTTTTTCCAAAACCGACATCGCCGCAGACTAGTCGGTCCATGCTGTGAGGGGATTCCATATCGGTTTTCACATCTTGAATGGCCTTCCACTGATCCGGCGTTTCGTCATAGGGAAATGCGGCTTCGAACTCATGTTGCCAGGGGGTGTCCGCTGGAAAGGCATATCCTTCACGAACCTGGCGCTTGGCGTAGAGGTTCAAAAGTTGTCCCGACAAATCCTCGATGGCCTTCTTCGCGCGCGACTTAGCCGCTTGCCAAGCCTTGCCACCGACCTTCGAAAGTTTGGGGGGAGCGCTCTCTGATCCCACATAACGAGTCACCCGATCGATCTGTTCAATAGGGACATAAATGACATCTTCGTCCGCATATCGAAGTTCGAGGAACTCCCCATCTCGCCCACCCACAGTCATCCTCTTGAGCCCCACGAACCGTCCAATCCCATGATCCATATGGACGATAAAATTGCCGGGTTGGAGATCGACCAGATCGATGATCGGCATACCCACTCCCGCCTTGCGGCGGGTTCGGATCTTGCGCAGGCGTCCAAACACCTCCTGATCGGTAACCATTGTCAGATTCGTTGCTCGACAGTGGAAACCTTGTCGTACTCCACCGATTACGATGGAGATGTGGTCGACTTCGAACTTCGGCTTAGGCCCACGCTTTCTTCGAGTCGGCCCTTGGGTGTATTCGTTGGCCTGCTTCTCCGCCCGAAGTGCGGCGCCACGCATTGAATCGGCGTCGAGACTTGCGGAGTCGGTCTGAGTGAGATCTAGAACGAGATCTTGAAGGCGCTCTTTTTGGCCCTCGTTGTCGGCGACCAGGAGGAACCTTTCGCCTTTCCGTGATCGTTCGACAACCTCTTGGATTTTCATTTTGAAATCGATTCCCATGAGGTTTGGAGTCGCAACCGGTAGGTCGAACCCCCGCTTGCCTTCCTCGAGTCCGTCACTGAAGTCAGTCAGATCTGTCCGCGTAAAATCGGAGGTCTCCTCACGGAGCTGTGGATACCCTGCATAAAGTGAATCGGGAGGAATTTCGAGGAGCGAGTTTTCTTCCTCGACTTCCCCCTCCTCCTCGAAGTAAGACCGTTGAGAGAACATTTTCTCCACTAAAGACCCGACACGATTCGATTCCTCTTCAATCAATTCGGGTCGATCCCAGAGGATTCGACTTGCCTCGGGAAGAAATTCCGCGAGGCTGTGGAGATCTCCGCTCCTCCGCCAGGTTGACACCAAAAGGCGCATTTCATCGGTCGATCCAACCACCAGATTCTCGAGTTTCTGTTTCGAGCGCTGGGTTAGGATATCGAATGTTCGGATCGAATCGATTTCATCACCGAAGAGTTCGATTCGGATCGGTTCGGAGGCGGTGAAGGGGAAGAGGTCTAAGATTCCGCCGCGGACAGAAAACTGGCCCGTATCCGAAATAAACTCCACCGCCTCGTAACCCTCATCGAGAAGGAAGCGCGAGAATTCATCGCGGTCAAATTCGCCCCCGGGGCGTAGGATCCGTTGCGACCCCCGCAAATGGACCACATCGGGGATTCGCGCCATTAGGGACCGGACAGGGACCACGATGAGGCATCTTCCGTCCTGGAGTTTCGAGGTATCGCCCTCCCTTAACTCACCGAGAATTTCCAAAACCCTGAGGCGATCGCTTTTAAGGTGAGATTCAGGTGATTTGTTTTCATAAGGCAGAGTTTCGAGATGTGGGAATGGGAATACCGGTGGGAGCGGGCTGTCCAGAATTCGATCGCCCGTCTTCAAGGATTCCCAATAGTCATCACTTGGGATAGCACCGAAGAACTCGAGTTCATCCACAAGCGTTTCCATGGTGGGTTGGTCTGGGACGACCACAACGACTGGCCCGTTGGATTTCTGCGCGGCTCGTGCAATCAGAAGGGCTCTTGTCGCGCCAATGACCGTGCCAATTCGATCCATTTCTTCGATCGCCTCATCGAGCCAGGGCAATTGAAAGAAATCATCCACCTGAAGGTTTTCGGTCATTGTGTAGACAAGCCTCAAAATTTATCAATTTCCAAAACGCCAAAACCCCCTGGGTCCGATTCGGGCCCAGGGGTCATGGTCCAGTAAATGCTTTCGCATTAGATCACCCGCCCCTGCTTATCGCAAGGTCTACCAATGGGTCGGCGGTTTTTCGCTTTCATCAATGAGGGCACTCCGGTCCCGGGGGTTCCTCAAAACCGGTTTAAGTAAGGAGTTTTCTCGATTCTGGGTCCAAAAAAAGCTTGCATTCTTTTGTGGGTTTAATTATGGTTGGCGGACTGGGGTCTGACATGAGACCCCGTAGTGTCACTTTGGACAGTTTCACGCCTAGCGGCTGGACCCAAAGGTTGTAGAAAGCGTTTTCTGTTCGCGCCTATCGATCATTCCTGATTGTTGATGATTCGATTATTCCCGTCTCTTATCTTGGGTGCGGGTGCAGAAGATGCCAGAAGAAGTGGAGGCGAGGGTCTTGGTTTCCTGAGTGTTCATGGACATTTTTCATGATTCATGTTCATGAAACTACGATGGACCAATAAGGTGGGTGTTCGTTTGACCATCCTGATGACTTCGCCAATTTCAATCCCCCCGGTCGGGTCTACCGATCGGGGGTATTTCTTTTCAGTTCCTATTCCCACAAGAAGATGGGAAACCAACAACCTTCCCCTCCTATCGAAAACCTGACCGAGAGTTCTCGGTCAACAAAGAGTCTCAGGAAGATTTTTTATTAACCGGAAAAACCGATTCGTAGATTTCGACCTCATCGTTGGAATAGATTCGTTCCAGCTTAAATGGTGGATGATTCAACAGATCGGATTGAAATTCCCAAACCCTCTCTCGGCGGGTTTCGGAAAGATAGGGCCTCAAGTAGCTCGAGCGCAAATGTTTTCCATGCCAGTGTTCGACAGCTCGAAGTTCTTTCCAAAGTTCGGGCCCCGCCAAAAAAATATATTTGGGGCGATATTCGGTAAGGTGAAGATGCGCACGGAGAGTGGTTTGGAGATCCATTCGGTCCTTGGGGATGGGAGATGCGACAGAGTCGATGGCTGTTTGAGCGGAAATTTTCGATCCTGGAACATTCGAATAGGTATAGTCCGGAGGGAGGTTTCCCAGCGAGCAGCTGTTTACTAGAAGGACATGCTCCCAGAATTCGAGGAAATCATAGTGGACAATCTCGCCGGGTTTACGGTTCTCTCTTAACCAATCGACCGCGAGTCGGACACCTTTCGGTGTTCGGTGGGCCATTTCCCAATGGGAGTGAACAAAGGGGAGGAGACAAAAGGCGAAATATAGGAACGCAGTCGCTTGGGATATCGTGACCCTGTTCCGTTCCTTGAGTGCCATGACGGTCACCGAAACAGCATAACCCGCACCCATCGCAATCAACACGTACGAAAAAAACAACATCCGCTCCTGGAAATACATACGTCCGGCCAACATCGCGGCGATAAAGGGTGCGGTGTAAAGGACGAAGACCCAGGGGATGATGCGAGTTTTGGGGCGAAAAAGAAGCAACACGAGGCCGATGAAACCCGCGAGGTAAACGACCAGGGCGGGAGAATAGATGAATGCATCGTAACAGAACTGGGCTAATTCGATGGATCGCTGCCCCAGAGATCCATCGCCGAAATCATAGAATTCATCCGCGTTAAGATAGGAAATACCATCATGGGATAACAGCAACTGGTAAGCCTTTTTGCCGACAAAGAATGAGTAAGAAACTCCCCAGTAGATTAAAGCAGGTAGGATTCTGCGCTGGCAAAGAATGACAAATCCAAAGATTCCGATGAAAAAGATCATGTCGCCGCGAAACAAAGTCGACAGAAGCGAGAACAGAGTCGCGAGCGCGAACCACTTAGATCGCAAGTTCCCATCCTTCCATTCAAGGAGACAATAGACCGCAATCAAGATCAGGAGCAAGCAGTATGTCTCGGCCATGCCGGAGAGGGCCAGCCGGTTCTGGATCTCCATCGCAAACAAACCGGTCACCGCGAAAAACCCTGACCGGGGATCGATGAGTCTTGAGACAATCGAGAAGACGAGGTATGCGCAAACCGAATAGACAAGAGCTGTTTCGAGCAAACATACTTTGACCGGGTTGATCGATTGCTCCAACCCAATCATTCGGAAGAACATGAGGGGTACCCCCATCACGATCTTTTGACCATGGGGCCAGATGTCGGTGAAGAACTTGGATGAAAAAGTGATGCTTGGATCGAGAGACCAGCGGATGGCTTGGTAGATCCGGTTCGAATCGTCCCCTGAGGAAGAAAGGATTGTTCCCGAAAAAACCAGATAGGCTTTCACAACAAACGTGGCAACGATGAAAGCCAGGGTGGCGAGGCGATAGAACCTAAGATCGGGATCGCAATTTTCAGGGGGTGCCACCATTACGAATCGTCACCTTCCTTTGGGACCGAACAAAGTATCACTGAGACCTCCTAAATCCTAGGAGTATTCCGCACTACCGATCTGGCGAAGTGATGGTCGCACCCGTTCACCCCAATGTTCTAGATTTCCAAAGGAACATGGCAGTCCGACGGTCTAATTGAACCACTTCCCCTCATATCGCGCATAAGGGTGAAGAACAAAAAACTTTTAGCGAGGAATGGGATGCCACTCTTCAATTGGTTCAAGACCCGAAACAGACCGACCCCTGCCAAAACCCGGAACGCCGAGATTATTCGGACTCCCCAGCCCAATCCCCCGACTGCCCTTCCCAAGCGCCCCAAGTCCCAGGGGTTCCATGACCTCCTCCCTCTCTCCGGCAGCCTGTATGGAGGTTTTATCGAACCCCCGGACCCCTCCCCCGAGAGATGGCATCCCTTCCTCCGCTACCTTCGGGATCGCATTCCCGACATCTCCGCCGGGGTGTGGGCCTGGGTCCGTCTCTGCTCGACCAAGAGGACATTGGAATACTCGGGCGGATCGGTCTTCGAGCGGGAGAGAGCCGAGCGGATCGTTCGCGATCTCGAGAGCCGCATCCTCGAATCCTCCTTCGATCATCGCCCGGGGTTCGATGGCATCGTCGAACAGTTTTTTCAATCGGTGTTCACTGTCGGGTCCTACTCCGGCGAGGTGATCGCTGAACGTGGGAGGAACGGGATCGCACGATTCTTCCCGGTCGACTCCGCGACGATTCGATTTAAGCGGTTCCCGACCTCGGGCCGGGTCTCTCCCCACCAGATTCAACACGATGGAGAACTCGCGCCGCTGAAGGAAGAGTCTTTCTTCTACTTCGGTCTCGATGCCGATCCCTCGAATCCTTACGGGCGATCTCCGCTGATGAGCCTGCCCATTGTGATCCGGCTTCAGCAACAACTCTTCGAAGACATGGGCAAGACCGCGCACAACGCCGGGTACCCAACCCTCCATGTGAAATACAGCGCCCCCGAACGTGAACCCGGCGAATCTCTTGCCGATTATCAGGACCGGGTCCAACAGGATTTCGATTCGATCTCGACCGCGATGCAAACCCGCTCGCCCGACAGCAATTTTTTGACCCAGGATAATGTGTCGATCGAGTACATCGGCGCGAACGGTCAGATGCTGAGGTGGAAAGAGACTCTGGAAACGATCTCCGAACAAGTCGTGGCAGGTCTTCACATCGCGCCGATGCTGATCGGGCGCAACTATGGGACGACTCAGAGTTGGGCCCGCGCACAGTACGATCTGATGGTGAACAACGCCGCCTCGGTGCAACGTGCCGCAGCCCGGTTGGTGGAGTGGATCGCCAACCTCGAACTCGCCTTCCAAAACTCCCCCGTCCGTGTCGGCTGCAAGTTCGCCCCGCATTCCGCGTGGAACGACATCGACGAGGCCCGTGCGCAATCGATCCGGCTTTCATCCCTAATCAAACTCAGAGACGAAGGTCTCATCTCCGACAATCAACTCATTGCCAAACTCGAGGAGTGCCGATAAATGAATTTATCCCCAACCGACCGACCCCCGAAAGAATATTTGCAGCGCATCCTCCCCGGCCTGCCGGTTCGTGTCCGACAGATCGAGGGCCGCCGTCTCCAGGTCGTCCACCGCGACAGCGGCAAACCGATCTTGATTCTTCCGATGCTGGGAGAGGGCAACGATTCCTGCGACAAAGTCTTCGACGCGACCCTTGAGGTTTTCGAAGGAGACCGACGGCTCGCCCGCGAGGGAATCGAATCGTTGGTCTTACGCCCCGCACTTCTGAAGGAACACCGACAGAAGAGGTTGGTCCTCGACCACACCGAAGAGGGGGACCCCTTCTGGGACCCGGACTGGCGATCGGCCGAAATCGAAATCGCCAAACGCCCGACCCTTTCGCGGTCCCACGGGGAACGCGACTGGCGACTCGCCCAGACGATGGCCTGCGAAGAGGTCCGAGTTTTTCAACTCGACCCCGAAGAGGGTTGGACGGTGCGAACCGAAACCTCCAAATGGGATGAAGAGAGCGAGGATCCGCCCGAGAAGAAAGATCGGTTCCAAACATTGTGCCGATCGATCCCGACCATTCGTCAATCGTTCGGATCGTTTTCGAGCGACCGGAGACGGTGCGAATTGGGGAAGGGGATGGAGGAGTTTTCGTTGAAGGGATCGGTTGGATCGAATTACCGGGACCCATCGAAGATCGCGACAGATTAAAACCGTGTCGCTACGCAGAGCAAAGTCCGTTGAAACGGACTACTCCCGATGATGCGGTGAGGAAACGTATGAAATATTTTCACCCATTGGAATTGGAGCAACCCTCTTTAGAGGGTTTTGTATGGTTAGGGACGCGGTTTTAACCCGTCGCGGCTGACATCGGTCGTACAAACTTCATCGTTATCTCGCAACTCCCAATTGCGATTTCCAACACCCCCCATCGGATAGGAATCCGATACGACTCAGGAACGAGGCAGGAGCCACGTTCCAGCAACGATACAACTCAGGAACGAGGCAGGAGCCACGTTCCAGCAACATGAAATAGAAGGAGAACACCCCCCATGACAAGACCTATCGAAAATATCGGCGTGGGAAGCACCTACGCCACCTTCGCCATCGACACCACCGGAAGCGATTACGATCTCACCGTCGACAACGAGGGTGACGCGGTCGCGCTCTCCGCCGACAACGAAGTCGACCACGGCTCCGACGGTGACCCGTTCCTCGGTCAGGCGATCTCGGTCCAAGACGACATCGCCGTTGTCCAAGTCGCCGGAGTTGTCCGAGTCCCCTACAACAACGCCGCCGCTCCCACTGTGGGCGGAAAGGTTGTGGTCGATGGCGCCGGCAAGGTCAAAGACTCGGCCACGGGTCGCGGGCTGGTGCTCGCGGTGGATGCCACAGCCGAAACCGTGGATGTGCTCCTGTAACCACCATCGAATCCCACTCACCCCGAAAGGAATCCCAAATATGTACACCACCGAAACCGAACGCTCCACTCTCCCCGCGCCACTGCAGCGCGCGGCGGAAATCCCTCTCTCCGAAGACCTCCACATCCAGGCTCGCTCGCGCGGTCTTTCGCTGACCGACTTGCTTGAGGAACTCGATCCGACCGAACCGGAATCCTGCCTCGATGCTTTCGAGCGCCAACTCGCACTGGCCGGCATCCGTGTCCAAGGCCCGAACTGCGACACGATCGACCGGTTCTTCGCCTCGACCGAGACCGCGGTCCTCTTCCCGGAGTTCGTCTCGCGTTCGATCCGCACCGGGAAGACCGACTTCCGCTCCCTTGACCGCATCCGCGCCTCGCGCACCCGTATCGACAGCGACACCTACAAGACCCTCTACATGGACGACAGTGTCCTCGCCGACACCGACCGGCAGCTGGCCCGAGTGGGCGAGGGAGGGGAACTCCCCAAACTCGAGATCAAGATCGCCGAACACTCGGTCAAGATCAAGAAGTACGGACGCTATCTGGAGGTGAGCTACGAAGCCCTCCGCCGCAAGACCACCTCAGTCGTCTCGGTCTTCCTCAAGGCGATCGGGTACCAGATCGAGAAGGACAAATTCGAGGAAGCCATCGATGTGCTCATCAACGGCGACGGAAACAGCAACGCCGCCGCGACCTCCAACACGGCCACCGACGACACCCTCGTCTACTCCGACCTCGTCGACTTCGCCCTATCTTTCCAACCCTACGAGATGAATGTGATGATCGCCGCCCCCGCCACGGTCAAGACGATCCTGACACTGGACGAGTTCAAGGACCCGCAAGCCGGGATGAACTTTCAGGGTTCCGGCGACCTGGTCACCCCCTTTGGCGCTCACCTCATTTCCGACGACGCGGTCCCTGCCGACACCATCATCGGTCTCGACCGACGGTTCGCGCTCGAGGAGGTTTACGAAACCGGACTTCTCGTCGAGTCGGACCGATTGATCCGTCAGCAACTCGAGGGCACCGCTGTCTCCGAGGTCGCCGGGTTCGCGAAGGTGATCACCGCCGCATCGCAAGTCCTCGACATCGACTGGGCGTAACCGCTCGAATCGATCGAGATTAGAATGACGAAAATTCCCCAAGTCCGCCCCAAGAACCTCTCCCGCTAACCCCCTCTCCACCTCGTGGAGTGGGGGGACAAACTCCCCCTCCCCGCTATGCGGGGAGGGGGCTGGGGGGGTGGGGTTTCGGGGCGGAGGATGAGGCAGGAGTTCCCACAATGCCCTTCACCGACGAAACCACAATCCGTACCCACACCGGGTGGGACAACACCGACCTGGTTCCCGCGACATTGATCTCGCAACGGTTGAACGACGCTCACGAGGCGATGCTCGCTGAGATCGATTCCGTATACGAGATGTCGAGCGACCCCTTGCTCAAACTCGCGGAGACCGAACTCGCCACGGCGTATCTCCTCCGATCACTCGCCAACGAATCGGGGTTCGAAGACCGCGACCTGCGGACACAGAACCTGACCCTTCGTGCGGGAGGACGCGCCCAGACCCTGTTGCAACTCGCCGATCTGGAGGAGGCCGCCGCTTGGAAACACGCGCGAACCTTTCTCAAAACCGGAACACGCCGCACACCTCTAAAACTTGTGAAATCGGACTAAACCCATGCCTCGAATCGGAATTTTTTCTCTCCCCAAGACCACCCTGATCAACGAATCGACGGAACTTGTCCTGGGTCGAATCCGAAAAGTGGTCTCGGTCACCACAGTTCTGGAGAAGCACGGAAGCCGCGAGGCCTATCGAACCGCTGTCTCCGATCTGGAGAGGGAGGTCGAACGCCTCGACCGGGGTGAGACCGATCTCTCCATCCATGATGGCCGTGTCCTGAAAGGCCGACGGAGGAAATGGAGCCTGATCCGCGAGGATGATCTTTGTCTGGCGGTCGCTTCCCTGGAGTTCCTCGCCGAGGACCGTTTCGAACGGAGCGAGAACGAAAACTCCGAAACTTTTTCGGTGACCGCCTCGCCGAAGTCATTCGATCTGGAACCCGACGGCAACTGGAACGCGCTTCCCGTCCTCGAATTGACCGCCACCGTGGCGCTGACCAACCCATCCTTCACCGATGGAACTCGGATTCTCACGCTGAACCTCGACCTCGATCCCGGCGACAAACTCGCGATCGATTCGGAGGCCCGGACCGCGACGAAGAACGGAACGGAGAATGTGCTGAACGCCACATCGGGAGAGTTCCCGGAATTGGCGCCGGCAAGCGCGTCGATCGAGTATTCGGACGAAACGGTGGGCGGGCCGACGGGGTCGCTGGAAATTAAATGGCGAGACCGTTGGGTTTAGCCCAAATTCGATAACCCCACCCCCCGGCCCCCCCCCGCCTGCGGGGAGGGGGAGGATGTTCCCCCTCTCCACAAGGTGGAGAGGGGGTTAGGGGGAGAGGTTCAAGGAGATACACCCCATGCTCATCACCCAATCGCGAGGAGAGATCCTCGACTTCAAAGAATCCCCGAGTGGGGAGGAACTGATGGCGGCGATCAACCGTCTCAGTCAGAAACCGCTGACCGAGGATCAGGTCTACATCCGCAGCATGTACCTCTGCTCGAACCAACTCTGCGAATCGGACGGCTGCCGTTTTTCCGATGGGGCGCTTGAGGCGATCTGCGAAAAAGTGGTTGGTGAATCGGTCCTTGCCGGACACGATAAACGCTCCCTTCCTGTCGCCCGTTTCTTCAAAGCCACTGTTGTGGATCGCCCCGATCTCCCCGATCCGGAAACGGGCCACCCCACCCGATGGGTGCGCGCTTGGTTCTATTGGCTCAAAGAGACCCAAGGCGCGCGCGACCTCGCTCTCAACATGGATGGTGGGATCTACCGCGAGGTTTCCATTTCCTGGAGATACCGAGGAGGCCGCTGCTCGATCTGCGACAGCCCGCGCCATCGGTGTTCGCACATCCCCGGTGAGGTCTACGAAGGCCGTACCTGTTACACCTGGATCGACGAGGTGGTCGATGTCCTGGAGGGCTCGCTGGTTTATCGCGGCGCCGACCGCGAGACCGCCATTCTCGGCGATCACCAGGATACGAACGAAGAGAGAAGGGAAGCGGGCGCGACTCTCCGCGACCTCCTCCTGTTCGAACTTCCCCCTCAATTTGAAACGGAGCCAAACCGATGACCCGAGTCGGCCAACACAACCCCGAATCCATCGCCAACGTTTCCAGCCTGTGGGCTTACGCCGAATCGCCGGTCACCTCCGCCAAGATGAACGCCTGGGCCGGCAACCTCGATGCCGGGTTCTGGCTTCTTCATCGTATTGTCCGGTTGATGGCCGACAACGAGGGCGGCCCCTATCTGATTGACGAGCTGGGCGCCAACCCGCTTCGAGTTCGGGAACAAACCAGCCCCGATCTGACCGTACGAGTCGATCCTGGGTTCGCTTTCGGAGCGGATTTCCTGATCGGCCTTTCCGAGGAAGCCACACTTCCCACGACCGGCGCCTTCGTCCCACCCACCACGAACCCGCGCATCGACGCGATCGGTATCGGCGAAGACGGCGAATGGGAGATTGTGACTGGAACCGAGGATGCCTCTCCGACTGCACCCTCTCTTTCCGCCGGCACGGTTCCCCTCTGTGAAATCTATCTCCGGGTCGGTTCCATCTCGATCAAAGACACCGACGACGGTTCGAACGCGTACATCATCGACACTCGACCCAAAGTTCTGTCGACCCTCGCGCACCGTCATTCCGATCTCGAACAACCCGCGGAGTCCCCCGATGGAGCACGCACTCAGTTCTCCACCTCGATCACCTTTGTCTCGGGAAGCCTGCGGGTCTATGCGAACGGTCTCATCCAGATCCCCGGCGTTCACTACACCGGGGATGCGGGTCTCGATGGGTACACGTTCACGACCGCGCCGCCCTCCGGGTTTGTGTTGGCGCATGAGTATTTGATTCAGTGAACCCAATCCCCCAAATAACCTCTCCCCCTAACCCCCTCTCCACCTTGTGGAGAGGGGGGACAAACTCCCCTTCCCCGCTATGCGGGGAGGGGGCCGGGGGGAGGGGTTCCAAGGAGCATCCCCCATGAAATCCCTTCACCTCCTCATCCCCCT
>JAJDBZ010000240.1 GCA_029261095.1 Candidatus Omnitrophota bacterium
GGCCCTGATGAACCAGGCGCCATCAACCACCGGATCACAACCGTCGCAAGTGACCGAGGCGATGTCGATCTCGGCGGTGAACTCCCCGGTGGGGGCAACAACTCCGGTGGCGGAAAGGATCTCCCCGGAGGGTGGTTTAGCCTGGATAAAGATCCCGGTTGGGTTAGCCAACCTTCTTTGGATCCCCAGCTGGCCGCGGACACTGATGTGATTGGTATCCAGGTTAGAATCGCTGGACAGGATCACCGACGTCGGCTCACGCGGGATTCGGTGGGTGCGGATCTCCTGCCCGGGAGCGGTCACTCGGATCAGGTAGGTGAGTTCTGCAGTGGCACCATCTCTAGGTGCACGAGCGGTCACAGTGAGCGGGTAGACACCCGGTTTGAGGTCGCAACCTGGTCGGACGAAAACCTGGGATACTCCCGGGACTGGAATCAAATTGGGAGTGATCTCCGCGAACAGGAACGGGTTTGCCTCAAGGGTGAGTTCAAGGAGCTGCAGGGCTTTGCTGGTGGTCGAGGCAAGTAACATCAGCGAGCGTGTGGTTCCACTTGGGAGGAAGGCCGCAAGATCTGGCGCATCGAGTCCCCAACCCACCTCGTCCGGGTCCGAGGTCGTGGCTGGCAAGGTGACTGCTGAAAAAAGGTTGTCGCCGAAGAAGTTGGCGCGGACTCGGTATTCATATGCCCATCCGGGGAAGACCGTTGTGTCGGTCCACGAGACGGTCTCCTCAGGCAGAGCCAACGGAGTCAACCGAATCCAATCCTCAAAAGGTTCTTCATCCCTCTCGCTCGACCGTCGACGTTCGACAACCCAACCACGGATTGTCTCGCCCCCCGTAAATGCTCGATCCCAAGTGAGTTCAATTCCCGAATGAGTTTGACCATAAGCGAGGTTAATCGGATTGGTCCCTTTCAACCCACCTGGCGGAGGACGCCGAGCTGAATCCACGGGGTTGTCGAAGAGGTACACGGTGGAGTCAGGGGAACTGGCAATGGCGAAGCGGTTGGAGGTTGGGTTGAAGGCAAATCGAGCTCCCGTATTTCCATCCAAGAAACCTAAGTCGAATTCTCCGACAATCTCAGGGGTTTCGGAACCTATATCGATGGCCGAAATGGACCACTTGCCACCACCTTCACTCGCATATACTAAATAGTATGCCAAGTCATACGCATAGTCGGGTGCTCGGTCAAAGATGATTTCACCCGAAGGATTGAGGACGCTTGTTTGGATCAGCCGGTTTTCCACTTTCTCCAATACATACAGGGCAGGACCAGTTCCATGATTCGCCACCAATACTCCATTTCTGCCTGACAAGCTTAGAAGACTACCCAGATTGGACTCTTCATGACTTGTTTCCACGATTTCTCCGGACATGGTATCGACACATATCACTTTTGTTTTCTCGGGAGAACTAAATCTCGGTTTCTTCACCCAAAGCAGTTGATTAGATTGGTCGAATTCGAGTTGAAAATCACTTCCTGGATTGCCAGACGGAAAGTAAATCACTTCAGAAAGGTCTAGGATTTCCTTCTCGACAATTTCGGTTTCGACATCAACTTGATAGATTTTCCTCAGAGAAGGTGTTGCGAATGGAACATATGCTACATACAACCGATTATTAGTCTCATTAAGTGCGAATGCATGTGAAGGGATTGGGACGACACCTATTCCTTGATATGACTGGGTTTCATAGACCACAGGCAAATCCTCACTTTGATTTCCGGAAAATACTCTCCGCCTTGTACGATCTGAAACTAAACCAGTGTTTGGACGGATTCCTTTGCCTGGTAATCTGCTAACATACGAGGGTCGATTTTGGGTGGATGCAAAATCCTTGTCCCGGAACACGTAAAGATCGTTTCTACTGGAATGCAGAACGACATCATCACTTTCTTCAACAACGATCATGCTTTCGGGACGAACTTCTACGTCAATGACTGTTGCTGAAGTTGAAGACATTGGAGAGATCGAATAGAGAGATTGTGTTCTCGAACTCGCTGCAAGCACCCTTCCCGTTCCGTCCTCGCTGTCTCCTTCCAAAACTTCACTACCGTAGACAGCAGGAATCATTTTCTCTAGACGCTCTTCGTCAATGTCATACAAAGCGATCGATTGGTCATACAAATCGCCAGCACCATTTGGTATCCACAATCTCCGATTGCTTGAAAAGAAAGCTGAACCGATTGGATTGAATGTTGGAGACAACAAATCGAGTCCGATTTCATGAATGATACTAAGATCACCGGGGTCAAGAATCTTTATTGGCCTTCGTGGCCCTAACTCTTGGACCACAGACAAGAATCGACCATCGGGTGAGAGGGCAAGCGAATGTGGAGTAAAACCGCCATCCAATGTTGCCGAACGAACTATTTCTTGACCTGTTACCGGTGAAAAACCGACAACAATCCCCTTGAATTGAGGGGTATTTGGGAATGTGGGTGATTCAATTGGAGAAAACAATACAAGAAGCACACTGCGACTTCGATCGTATACCGCATCAACCAGTATGGTATCAGCTTCTTTCAATCCAATGTCTTTATCTTCCTGAACCTGATAGGTGTCCATGTCGACGACGACAACTCTATAAAACTCGCTGCCGACGGCAGGATCGGCGATACCGAAGAGTTGCCTATCTTCGCTTGCTGAACAGACGAAATGATATGGAATTGGAATTAATCCCCTATCTACAATCGGTGTGGAGTTAATATCCATTACGGACACTCCAGCGGGTCTTGCTCTGGCCCCGCCTCCAATGAATCCAGTATTAATCAAGAGATGGTTCCTAAGAACATCGACTTCTAGACCAAGCATCTTTCTATCCGATAATGGAACGGGTAAAACAGAGGAAATACTGTTAGTGGAACGGTCGAAAGATAGCAAGTTTAAGGACTGTCTTTTTCCGCGGACAACGGAGAATATGCGGTTGGATGTTTCATTATATGCCAAGTGCGTCTCTGATCTCGATGGCCACTGTCCTCCTGGAGCCAGGGTAATCCCGTCATATGCAGATACCGAAGCCAATGCAATCTGGCTAGCATCAATGCTCACCAATAGCCCCAACACAAATACCAAGATGACAAAACGAATCTCACGAGCACTCTTATCCACTCGTAACTCCCACCCGATAGTCCAGGGTATCTCGTCGTCACATTCAACCGAATTAGATCGCGGTCCACTCATGTTTTGTCTGACAATCTTTTTTTTGGGCACTCGCGGCTTACTTGAAGAACAATAGATACACAACATCTATCTCAAATCCGCCTCCCGTCGGGATGTTTCCAGTCTCAAATCCAATGAAAACATCTGAAAGGTTGGCAGGCCAGTTGTTGTTGTCTTCCTCGAACATGACACACCGCCACTGAAATCCGGAATCGGGGAGTTCGAGGATCAGCGAATCGGTCTTTGGAGTGGGGTTTAGTAGGTTGACCTTTAGGGGATCTGTGGTTGCGCTAAGCCGTTTTCCATACACACAGACGTAAACACCTCTAATATCGACAAGATTCGGACTGTTTACTTCATAAACTTGCTCAGAGTTTGAATCTGAATGGTGTGCCACAATAATACCATTAGGAGATTGAGTCTGGCAAAGTGACAAAGTCTCCGAAACGTATGAGTGCTGGTAAGGGGTAAATACCTTGTTGTCATATTTGTATAACTTCACACTTTCAATGTCACTCGCGTTCCTATGTGTAAAGGGTCCCGATTCCACAGAAGATGGTGCGCCACTGTTATATTCTTCAGTGACTTTGAAGTAATGAGTACCTCCGGAGGGTGGATCATAGCAACAATACCCAATGCGGACTCCCGCAGTACTTGGATGAGGTTGAAAAGGTGGCGATATGTTACATGGGTTGTTTGGGTAGTTGGTCCCGTCTGTCCCATGAAAAACCTTATAGGCCTTAACGTCGGTATTGTCGCTTGTCCACCGAATTTGAATGATGTTGTTGTCTCGATAGACATCGGTCGGAATGGTCAGTTTTTCCCCTCTTTCAGAATCGCTCGTATTTGCACCTTTAGCATTGTAGCCCGCAGGTAGGAAAACAAAGCAAAGAGTGAGTACTAAAAAGTGCCCTGCCATTCGGAAATGTGATGAGCCTCGTATTGCCATGTCATTCACCTCTTTCTATGTTATTCCAAGCATTTTAAGTCTTTTTTCTCTTCAACGAGAAAATCTATTGAGCGTAGACATATATACTATCGATTGAAATCCTTCCTTCTGACGGTAATTCCCTAGGGGTTAGTTTGATGTCGAAGCCATCGCTAAGTACATGGGAGTCCCAATTACCTTTAAAGATTAGGAGGGTCCAGTTTGAGAATGGCCAGACAAAAGTACGTTGGAAGCTGGCAATTCCACTTAAAACAGGAAGGACTTCAAGAGTTGCAGTGATAGATCTCTCTTGAAATGCTTTTACGAAGATGAACAGGGTAGTGGCGGTAGTACCTGGATTTGTGCGCGGCATAACACGGTACGACTGGCCTTTGTCATTGTCCCTTGAACCCAAAGCTTTTATGCAATTTCCATCTGATGGATGAAAGACATCCCAAGGGCGTGCCTGTTCTCTCAGATTGGATGGATGTGCGACGAGCCACACCCTACCACCCTGACCGTAATCAGAAACACCAAACTCCCAGCCACTCGAAATGTTGATTTTCTGTAAACTCTCAACTTCTTGGACATCGTTTTCGGATTCAGTAACCATGATAGACAGGAGTTTGTAGTTGTCGTTGGGAATTCCATGGGGATCAATGATGGAGGAGGAGGTTCCATCGCTAGATGAAACAAGTTTAAAGCCATTCTCGTCGGCCTTCATCAGAATCATCGTGGACAATTCTCGCCCAACAGGCGGAGTCCAAGTAATAAGAACGCCGCGTGGCCCGTCAACGGAATTTTCAGAATTGCAGAACCCCGAGATATCAGATAAACAGGCAAGCGAAAGGAAAACACCGATAAAGACCGAAACTCGGTTGAATAGACTACTACGGCAAAGTGATAGGTGATGGTAGTGGAAATCCCCCATTGATTGCGTCTGCTGCGACATAATCTCGTTCCTTTCCTTTGCGCCTTTGAAAAGTTCTGTTGTCATGGTATCCTCCATTTTCTTGTTCTTTGGCAAATTCTTACGATATATATGACATCTTAGAAGCATCCTACTCCCTCACCCGCATCCCCACTTCCACACCCTCCCCCCCCATAACCTCGCACGGACTTCGCATCTCAGTGGTTTCCAACACTCGTAGCGACGCGATTGGCTCTCCATAAACGGTTTCCTGGACATCCGCCTGCGGGGATGCTTCGAAGACGTCGAACACGTCCCCCGGCTGGACTCCATGAAGACGTCCGATGTTGAGAATGATCGTTGGGTTGGCGGCCAGGATACGGCCCTTGATGGGGAATCTTTCCTTGAGTATCTCCTCGACCTTCTCGACTACCTGCCAGATGAGAGAATCGAATCCTTCGGTTGACTCACAAAGAACGGTTTTTGTCCAACGTGTTTCATACTGGGACAACGTGAAGTGAATCCGTGATCGGTTTTCTCTTTTCGATGCGGTTAGAGTGATTTCAAACCGCGCAGCAAGAAGTTTCCCGACTTGGTTGGTCACCTCGGGATGGGTCAAATGCTTGGGCCCCAGAGTGAGTTCCTGCAGAATGCTGTTTAGTTCATCCACCCGTGGTACCGGAACAATACGCTGCGAATTCCCCAGTGCGGCGCGCAGATCGTTGAGATATTCGGGTCCGCGTGCTCCTTGAGCCAATTCCGTGTTTCCCCATTCCGGTGTGGCGAACGCAACTGTCAGCGCACGTTCCGTCCAGTCATCGGAAGTAACATCGTCCATTTCTAGACTCAATTCCGAAAGATCATCGATCATCGCTGCTACGATGTCCCATCTATCTCCAGTGTTCTGGGTAGCATTCCCCTTATCCGGTCCCTGTGGTGGACCAGGTAGAAAATACCAAATCAGAATGAGAACTACGAACAAAGGAATCCCGTACCAGAGCAGTAAGGCGTGAGACTTACTAGGGGAGGATCTTTTCACATCGGAAACTTTCGGTCCTTTCGCCACACCTTCGCTGGGGTTAGAGGTCAATGTCGAGTCGGTTGAGTCCGACCTCGACTCAGTTCCTTTCGGAGTCTTATTGATACTGGGTGAAGTCTCTTGATCAAGTTGAGCTTTGTCCTTGGTGAAAAACTCGTGTGTCGAGATTTCGTATATTGGAACAGCGGGATTTCCATAGAGCACATACTGGGCCCAGATGAGGCTCTCATTCTGAGACTCTTCCCTTCCCCTTAGTCTCGAGTCCCTTACGGCTTCTCCTATCGGGTGTCCGGCGATGACGCGCTGATAGAATGTTTCGGCAAATTCCTTGCTATGGGAGTCGAGCACTTCTGAAACCGTGCCCACATAGTGGTCGCACCCGGCAAGTAGAAAAGCATTCGCGAGCCCGTAACTCCATCCAGATATCTGTTCTTTCCAGGAGTCCGTCTTCCCGCTATTGCATGCGTTGTTGAAGACAAGGAGAGGCGAGGTTTTCCCCTTCTTCGCGAATTCTTTCAGGTCGGCGGCAGTCATCCGGCCATTCGACAGTACCCATCCGCTGGTATCCGGATCGTGATCGATGTATTCGGCATGGCCGCAATAGTGGATCACATCGTAATCGCCGATCTGATCTACCGTCGATTCATCGACAGTTCTCCCATTCATCCAATCAATAATAACACGATGATCGGTACTACAAACTCTATGTAATTCCTCCGCTTCCTCCACCGCCGATGGGAGGTCTCCGGTTGGATCCGACAAAACAAGCAGAGAGAACTCCTTCTTTGGACGATTCCTTTTGAGGCATTCCGAGGTCTGACTGGTTCGTGCAAAGCGTCCCATTCCAAAACGGCAGCAGAGAAAATCTTCCCCATCATGAAGGAGTTCCCACGGAAGATGTATGCAGTTGTCATCCAAATCGAGTATGAGAAACCTCACGGTCGATTTCCTGACACTCAATCGGATCTTCTCAGGAAGAAGGAGATCGAACAGAGCCTTGCCAGCCTCTTCGAGGCGAAGAGATTGACCACTTGGTTCCTTAAGTTGATTGGATGAATTAAGGATTGAGTAAATGAGCTCAGCTTGGCGATTGATCTCACTGAGATTGAGGTTCATCGAATCGTAGGAAGTCAAAGGCGATGCTTCAATTCCAGTTACGACCCATGAGACTTCACTATGATCCGTTTTCCAGCGGACCTCTATAACGCCTGATCTGGTGTCCTTTGGTTGGCCCTGACCTTCGCCAATCTCCCAGTGGAGGATGTAGTTCCTCACCTGTTGGGATTTACCCCGAAGGCGGAGTTCCTCCATGGGTTCACATAGGGTTTGGTAGTAGGGATCTAGACGTTTGTAAGCGTTTTCGCTTAATAGAATCTGGTTGCCTTCACAGTGGTCACAGAGCCGGCTGCATAGGTTAACAACATTGCCGAAAGCATCTTCTTCTTCATCGATGAGTTTTCCATAATCCAAAGCCGCTTTGATCTGTATAGGGATTGTGTCTAAGGAGTCTTCGTTAGCGAACTCCCGTTGGACCAGCATCGCGGCGTGTGCCGCCCGATTCGGGTCAGCAAACACAATCAGCCACCCATCACCTAGCCCCTTCAGGATGCGGCCCCCTAGGGAATGAACAACTCCAGTAACCTTTTCCTCTGCTCTCTTCACACGAGCCCGTCCGGCCACATCTCCGTGTTGATCAACGAATGCTGTATAGCCAACAAGGTCGGTTATCATGACACAACGGGGTACCCTCCTCTCTTCGATCTGGCTTTCGACTTGGGAGAGCTGTTCATAAAGGTGATGCAGAGTGGTGGAAGATTTGTCTTTAGTAGCCATGTTCGGGATTAGAATTTTTTCAGAAGTTGATCGGTCTCCTTCCGAATTCGACAACACTCACTGAGGCTATATGTAATCGGCGGCGAGGATGAAGTGTTACCAGAACACCAGTATTCCTCACTAGCAATATACAACCTGTGACCAACTTTATGTGCTTTTTTCTAGGATCTAAGACACTTTCTGGTCCTGAGGGCATAAATCTATTAATTTGATGATGTTATGGGGGGCTGGTCACGAGATCTCTGCCTTTTGAATCGGTCGCTCCTCGGTCTCCTGGACTCCAGCCAGGAGGTTGCGCTTTTTGGTTTGCGAAAATACGCTGAAACAGGCCTCATCCATTTTAACTGAAAGATAAACTCTAACTCTCATGATTCTTTTGATTCAAGGATGACTTTTAGTTCTTCAACTTGCTCCGACAACCGGTCCACCTTCGCCTCAAGGTCCGCTGTGTTGTCCATCATCATTTCATCGACGAAGACAGCGTTTGCGAGGGAAAGGCCGAGAATCCCGCCGACGAGCACGCAGATGACGAAATAGCCCCTCACAACGACAGCCCAGACGGGCATGTCGGTTCGATCGACAATGGCATCGGGGATTTCGTACCAGCCCTCGAGCGTGAAAACCTTAAAGAGGGAGTAGCAAGAGAGGAGTGGGTTGCCGAAATACTCGGGGGCGGCATCTCCGAAGAGATAGGTTGCCCCAAGGGCGAGGATGACATTGACAAGAAAAAGGGCCAAGAACACGCCGATCGAGGCCTTGAGGGCTCGGACGATCCCATCCATCAGGTGGTCGCGATTCGGAACAAAGGACAGGAGTCGGAACAGCCGGAAAAGCCTCCCTAGCCGGAGAACGAGGATAATGGCGAAGTCATGGAGGTCGAAGAAGGGAGTCAATAGCGCTGGGGTGCTCAAGATCACTATCAAGAAATCAAACCGGTTCCAGTTCCTCGCCCAATACTCCCGCCAACCGTTATTTCGGATTTTGAGGATGGCTTCAATGAGGAAGTACCACACGCAGAGATAGTCGATTGTCAAAAGGAGAGCGGAAGACGGGGTGTTCTCCTTCAGGAAACCGAGGGCGAACAAGGTCACCGCGTTGATGACGATGACGACGGAGACGCATCGTTCGTCGACAAAATATCGTTTGATACGATTCATTGGTTTGGCCGCTTCCTATTCCCGGTCTTCGCCGGTTAAGGTGTATTCGAACTCATCACATTCTCGCGCCAGAGTCTCAATGTAAAAGATCAACTCTTCTCGGTCGAGTGTCCGAATGGGTTGCTCGATTTGGCCGATGAGTTGGTCCCGATCATCGAAGGCGAATGTCACGACGGCGGTGTGAGAATTACGGACCCAGACTTTTCTAGCGAAATCTCGCCACGCTCGATCCGTTTTGGTCACCTCGGCGTACCCGAGAACGATCGAGCGAAACAGGAAATGCCCTTCTCGGACATGGAATGAAACGACCTGTTTCCTATTCGAGTGCGGGAAGCGGACTTCCAGTTTGTCCCCGTTCATTTGCCAGTCGCGGGATTCATCCTGGATTTCTATTCGAATCCGTTCCAGAAGATTATCCATTCGTCGTTTCTTCCTCCTCCATCACCAATGTTTCGGGATCCTGGTCTTCGTTTAAGACGAGTTCTTCGATCTCATCAGCGGAATGGACCACGCGCTGGATAAGGGAGTGGACTTAATCGACCTGGGTGCTGTCCGGATGGAAAAGGATGTCACCGACGACTTGCAACGGGAATTCTCGACTTTTGAGATCGTATGAAGAGCAAATCTTGACTTGATTCAGTTCTTTCTGGATTTCATAAAGGAGGTCCACACACTGATCGTCTCTCAAGTCAATCCGTCCGATCGGGCTTTTGCATCTGAGCAAAGTCGCGTGACTTGTCGGATGCGCGATCAATTCCAATTCAATGGGCTGAAGCCTTAGGCACTGGTCCGTTGAGATTTGCAGGACACCTGAGAATCGATGTGGCAATCCAATTCTTCTCTCCTCGATTTCCATACGGCCAATGAGGTCATCACAAAGCCACCGAAAATGGGTTTGCATCTCTTCCACATCAACGCTTTGAACCTTGTCCGGAGCCCTTCCATTTCGCAGCCAGTCCTCGCGAATCGGAAAGGCCGAAACGAGAGTCTCCTGAATCGGTGCGATGTCCAGTGCACGAGCCAAAAACTCTCGGCTAGCGTCAAGGTGGCTCTCATATTCGGGGGTCTCTTTACCAACATCGTGAATCATTCGTTGGAACCGATTGAGACGCTCAAGGACTCTTCGGATTTGAAGGACCTCGATCGTGTCCTGAAGATGGGGGTAGAAGACTTGAATCAGATCGTCTCCCTCCAGGTCATCACCCACTCCATGGACACCTCGATGAAAGAGGCTCCCGATGCGATCGACCCGACCAGTCCTTTGCTCCATTGCCGAGGGAGTCCATGTGATTCCATAGTGGAAGACTCTCATGCAGAAAGTGTGGAGATCCTCACCCTCCTGGAGGACATCCGTGGTCACCAAGACGAGCGGGAATCCCGGCATTCGGAATTGTTGGACAACGCGCTTGTTCACAGCGCCCGCCATCGAAGCGACAGGGACCTGTTTTTGGAGAACCCGCCCATAGATGGTCGCGAGGTCCGAGAGAGGCGCGTTTGGGACATCCGGAAAATTGACCGCCATTAGAAGGTCAAAAGTGCGTGCGGCCTCGGAGAGTTCATAATACGCCGAGAAGGGTTTCGATTCTTTTTGTTTGAGAAGCAGGTGGATGAATTCCTGTGCTAAATTCGATTCGGGCCGTTCACCTTCCGCTTGCCCGCGCAGAGTCATCGACCCGATTTGACGGATCGCGAGGATGTAGAGGTCGATGTACGAGGCGCCCAATCGTGAAAGGGTGCCCAAGAGCTCACGTCTCTGCTCCCGTCGGCGGAAGATCTCACGGAAATCGTGTCCCTCCTCTTCGGGCAAAAGGTCGGCACGCAAGTCGGGATATTCCATAAGGAGTGGGAAAAAGGTCTTGAGGCCGATGAAATCTTTTGGGTGAGGAAACCCCGCGGGACAATCCTCCTCATTCATGCCCATGTCGGAATACTTTTCGGACAAGATAATCTTCGCTTTTTCACCGATCTCGCCACCAGCCACTTCGAGTAAATGAAGAGCCGCTGCTTGATAAGCCTCGAGGGTGTAAAGGACGGGATAACCGGATTTGGTGTTTCGTCTTCTCTCCTTGAAAGCGCCGAATGCAAGCCGCCGAAGCCTTCCTTCGAAAAGCGATCTAGCGGCGCCAACAGCATCGGACAATGCCTTGAGCGCGTCTTCAGGATAACCGAGTAACCACGAGATATAATCTTCTTCAAAGAGGATTGAATACCTTGAACCTTGATTGCTCAGTCGATTTCTTTGAAAAGCGGCTCCGGTTAATTGCCCTTGGGATCGCTTGCCTCGAAAAAACCAGGAGAAGAATGAATTGGAATCCATTTCTTCATCGACAAAATCGATTCCAGTAATTTCATCTTCTTCAATCTCGTCTTCCTCTTCATTGGGGATCTCGCCTCCCTCTTCCAATTTGGAACGCTCGTATTCGTCAAAGAAGCCGCCAATCTCTTCCCGAAGGTCCGGCAATTCCGAAAGCATCTTTTCTCTGATCCAATCATCGAAATCGACAGAGATCTTTGCCGCGAGTTCCTTCGAAGTTGCAACTCGTCGGACAAAAACAAGAGCCTTCTCTCCAGTTTGGAATGAGTGCTTCAAGGTGTCCGCTGTTACATCCATCTTCGGATGAGGAAGCGGTCTCTTGAACTCCTCGCGATAGGAAAGGATAAGATCTTCCAGCACATCGGTGTCGATCCCTTTTCTCTCTTCCTGTGTGGCGTCTTGGTCGCCATCGAAAGTCGGTTCCTGCTCTTCCAACTTTCTTCGTTTCCTCTTCATCGACTCAAGAAAACTCTCAAAAGAGGAAAGCATGCCAATCTGGAAGGAGTTGTTGAAACGGTCGTCTTGAAGGATCTCGGTAACCTTCTTTTGGACCAGCGCCACAGTCAGGCGCTGTTTGGGATCGGCAATTTCCATGGGTTGGTCGTGCGTTCCGTATCCACCGTTGCGCCATTCTCGACGATAAAGGTTCTTGGTGAATCTTGTCTCACCCAACTTGAGATCCGATATCCGTCGCATCATGAAGCGACCAACTATCTTCTTCTTCTCGGCTGCCTCGACGCTCGGATCGCCGATTCTCCGGACTGGAATCCCATTCTGCCCATTCGAATCTTTGAGGGTGGCGCCGCCAAATCCAAAAAGGTCCAATTGGTTGTAGAGTTCAGCATAGTCCCCTTCGAAGGGAGTCGCCGAAAGGAAAAGGATGTTCTTGATTCTCGGCCCATACCAATCAGGAGCGGACTCCAGCGGACGCCCAAAAACGGTTGCCAGCATCCGATTTCGAGTGCTGATGTTCGATCCCTTCATACCATGCTTGAGATTGTTGGCTTCATCCACAATCAATAGGTCAATTTCGGGAACAATAGCATTCAGAAGTTGGCCATATCCCTCGACAAATTGGATTGGATTCTTGGTGGACAAAAACCGGGAGGGGACCCAAGAGATGTGTGATTGAATGCGGCGTCGGTGTTTCCTCCGATCTTCCGCCTCCTTCGATGTGACGCTGAAACTGGTCATGCGAAGGAAGTAGTCCCGATCATTGTTGAGTGTCAGTGCATGGGCAAACTCCGGAAGCGATCCACACGCGAGGGCCTCTCGTGCGGGTGTTCCCTGAAGTGATTTCACCCGGTTGTCGATCACTCGCCAATTGACTCGAACAAAATTTTTCAGTTCCTTGATCCACTTTTGTTGGATGTTTTCCCTCGGCGTCAGAAAAAGGATTCTGGCTGGTGGATCGAAGTGACGAAGAAAACCGGCAACACCCAGGGCAACATAGGTCTTCCCCAACCCGACCTCATCCGCGATGTAAGCGCAGCGGTTGATGGCGATCATATTGTGGGCCATGACAGCCCCACGGAGTTGGTCTTCCCCAAAACCCGAAACATTGGCGCTTCTATTCCTTTGGAGCGGTTCGAAATTCACCAACTCTTTTGCCTGTTCGATTGAAATGGGATTCATACTGGAGACCTCGCGGGTTCCGCTTCCTTGAGAAAATGCGTTTCGTACCAACCCAGAAATTCCTGATCGATTTCTGGGAACTCCATGATGGTCGCTCGTAAGCTGGACACCTCTTCCATCAGGCACTTCAATTCTTTTGAATGGTCTTTGTATTCCCTCACAAAGTCCGGGTTGGATCTCTTGATCGCCTGATTCAGTTGTTTGGCGCAAAGAAAGGTCAAATAGCAGGTGACCAAGTCGTTTCCCTGGTTGTCCAACCTTTCCTTCAGGAGTGTTGGCAAAGAGTCGAATTTGTTGCCATACAAGAGAGCCACCGCGTTTCGATGTCTCCCTTGATCGATGGCCTCTTGGATGTTTCGTCGGAGGCTTGCGAAGGCATGGAACAATCCGGCGAACCGATCAAACAGGGTGTGACCATCCAAGGGAGTCTTCCGGTGTCCAATCTGAATTCCCTCCAAGGATTCCAGGGCTTCGAGTTTTCTCTGAATGAAGGCGGCCTTCTGTTCGGACGACAGGAGCGACCAGTATTCCAGGATTTCTTCTGGGGTGAGGCGAGCCACAAGTGATGGTCTGTGAGCCATATTCTCCTCGCGCATCAGGATCCGCCATTCCGTATTTTGGGACCGGATGAGGAGAAACGAAGTTGATCGAAGAATCGCTTCGATTTGCTGCGAAACCTCTGGGGGTAACGGAACCCATTTGTCGATGGTTGGGTTCTGGATTCTATGAATGAGGTTGCCACTGACTTCACAAATGTCGATGGTTTCTCGAAACGATCCGTCGACTCGATAGGATGCGGAACGAGATTGCCAATCGAAACTGAGGATGAAATCGATCACTGACTCAGTGACGCCTTCATCCTCGGAGGGTAATTCCTCCAAAAAGTTCTCCGGGGACTCCTCGGATACCTGTAGCCACCATCTTTGGGGAAATCCCATGTCGGAAACATCCACCAAAAAGGCGGCTTCAAGATTCCCGGATGTCGCTCGATTGAAAGCAGGTGTTGTCAAATTGGGCGAACCCACCAAGAGGATGTCACCACCATGCTTTCGCCAGAAACGATAGACTTTTGCGTGAACTCTTCGATCCGCAAATTTTTCACCACTGCCACTCGAACCCCGTCGTAGAATTTCAGCAGGCAACCTCGCCCAGTAACTCGAATCATGAATGGACCCAAACACATCCTCAGTCACCAAGGGATTCCCCTCCGCATCCTTGGGGAGATGAACACGGACCTCCTTCGGGGTGACCGCATCAATAATTTCATTCAAGGGACGAGCGCCTTCAGAATCGAAGTACGGGGAAATGATCTCAAGGTTCCAATCTTTCCTCCCTAATTTCAGTTCTCCAAACCACTTTGATAGATCCGATTGCCCACAAAAAATTCGGGTATAGAATCTTCCCTTGGTGCTCGCTCGATCGTATTGTTCTTTGGATACATCTTTCTTCAAAAATTCGTTGATCTGATCCAGAGCGGAATGGTCTTGATCGGGCAATGATATCGCCCGAATTCTTTTCATCAGATAGAAGAGGTCGTCACGGAAAGGACAGCGGGAATCGTCCTCGGACTTCTCCTTGATCTCCTCGAAGTGGCAGACCTCGACATTCTCCCACCATCCGGCGCGGGTCAGGTTCGCCGAAAGAATGCCAATCAGGAGGCTCTTTGCTCCCTCATAGATCACGCCGTCAATTTCCTCTTCCGGATCCTGGACAATGAGCAGAATGGTTTTTGGGTGAAAGGCCCCCGTCGGCTGACGGACATCGATCCGTGAAAAATCGAGTTGAGCCGGGAGACCATCTTGAGCAATGGCGGAGCGATCATAATAAACGGCGATTTGTTCCAATTCGCG
>JAJDBZ010000025.1 GCA_029261095.1 Candidatus Omnitrophota bacterium
ACTCGGCACTGGCCACTACGGGCGGGTTGGCAAATTTCGGAGCGGAGAGCGGGTTTGTTCAGTCACCTTTTCATGGCGGTGAGAGAATGAACCGTCGGATCGAGATCGTCGGCGGCGGCCTCGCGGGGCTCTCTCTCGGCATCGGACTTCGCCAACGAGAGATCCCCGTGACACTCTGGGAGGCCGGGACCTACCCGCGCCATCGTGTCTGCGGAGAGTTCATCAGCGGGAAAGGAGTGGACACCCTCGATCGGTTGGGGTTGTTGAAGACCTTGCGGAATGCGGGCGCCATTGACGCTGTCAATACTCTCTTCGCTTACCGCGCTCAGACCACACCGGTCAAACCGCTTCCCCAACCCGCGCTCTGTCTATCGCGATACATTCTCGACGAACTCTTGGCGGGGGAGTTTTCGCGCCTGGGGGGTGAGTTGAACCTCCGGAGTCGATGGGCGGGAGAGTATCGCGATGGGGTGGTTTCCGCGGTGGGACGGCGCGCGGATCGGGCAACGAAGTCGGATCATTATTTGGGACTCAAGGTCCATGCGCGTCGGGTCTGTTTGGACGCGGATCTGGAAATGCATTTCGTTCCCTCGGGGTATGTCGGTCTCGGCCGTCTGACGGATGACAGAGTCAACATCTGCGGTCTGTTCCGGGCACGCAGCAAGAGTCCGGACCTCTCCGAACGGTGGCGGGATTGGTTACGAGGACCCGAGGAATCGATCTTGCGGTCGCGGTTGGATGACGCGGAATTCGAAGAAGATTCCTTTTGCGCGACAGCGGGGTTCTCTCTCGAACCGAGGTTCGAGCGATCGAGTGAAGAAGTACGGATCGGCGATGCCCTGACCATGATCCCCCCGCTGACCGGGAACGGCATGTCGATGGCTTTCGAATCGGCGGAACTTTGTGTGGAACCGATCTCACAATACAGCGGGGGGGAGTGCTCATGGAAAGAATTAAAACGGTCCATCGACTGGGAGATCGACAGGCGATTCAAGCGGCGACTCCTTTGGGCCTCCCGCCTTCATCCGCTCTTGTTTAGTTCAATCCCGCGCTCATCTTTGATGTTCATGGCCTCACGTTCCGACTGGTTCTGGGAAAAAGTTTTCTCGCTGACTCGCTGAAAAACGAATTCCCATCCGCTATCGGCTTCTGGAAAAGTTTACCTCGAGGGTGGTTCTTTGAAGTGTAGTTTGACGATTCCCCGTCATACCCGCGAACGCGGGTATCCAGTGCCAGGGCCTACCCTCTGGATTCCCTCCTGCGCGGGAATGACAAATTGCGAATTCGCCCCTCGTTTTCAATAGGTGTCATTCCGACGTTAGGAGGAATCTGTCGGGAGGATAAAACTTTGAATGCCCAATCGAATTTATCGGGAGCGATTCACCTCGCCACGGAATCAATTCCGTGGCTACGCAATGAGCCGTCTGTTGAAACAGACTCGGATCGATTGAGTGTGGTAGGGCGGATTAGCGAATGAGTCATCCGCCATGGGGGGACGTGGACAGCGGACGGGAATCCGCCTTGGCGAGAATCGAGGCAAAGCCACGATCCAGCATCAAAGGAACGATGCGGAGCAACGTTCCAGCAACAATTGGAGATTCATCGGTGCGACTTGGCGGATTACGCATTCGCTAATCCGCCCTACGAGGTCATGGTTCCTGATTCAGTTTCCGCTGAAGGGGTCGGTGACCGTGGCGGACTCGATCCACTTCGAAAGACATTTTCGCAGGTCGCCCATGTCGAAAGGTTTTTCGAGGTAATCTGTCGCGCCCGCGTGCATCGCTTGGACCGCGTTTTGAACGCTCCCATAAGCGGTGATGACAATCACCGGGAAAGAGGGGCCAAACTCCCGGCGGACATGACGGATGATCTCCATCCCTCCAGCGCCGGGCATGTTCATGTCGGTGATAACCGCATCGAATGTATCGGTTTCGAGGAGTTGCAGCGCCTGGTTTCCGTCCTCGGCGGTTTTTACTTCGAAGCCAAAAGCCTCCAGGTTGGCTTGCAGCAGGATCAGAATTCGCTCTTCATCGTCGGCGACCAATACACAAGGTTTGTCGATCAAAGTTGTTGCCTCCCAAAAATTGGTTCATTGCCTGTTATCGGCGAATGGAGCAGAAAGATTCAGTGAATCGAATGTCCGGAGACCCGTCCAGCGCGGGAGTCTCTAGCCCAGTTCCTCGGAGGATTCTGTCTCCTCCTCGTCGGAAGGAGCCGCACCCTCGGGAGCGAGCCGAACATTCAGAATAAAGCAAGCACCCGTACCCATCGGTTTTACCGCTTCAATAGTGGCATTATTACCCGTAACGAGGTGCCGGACAATAGCCAAGCCCAATCCGGTCCCGTTTTCTTTGGCGGTGAAAAAAGGGTCGAAAACATTGGTTAGGTTCTCTTCAGTGATCCCTGGACCGTCATCTGTTACACGTATCTGCAGGTGGCCTTCGCCGCTGGATCGGCTTTCGACCAGTATCGTCCCTTGCCCCTTACAAGCATCCCTCGCGTTACGGAAAAGATTGGTGAACACCTGGATGAGCTGCCCACGGTTGAACCAGACGAGATCATGGTCGGGGTCGAGCTGTTGGACCAACTCCACTTTGGGCGATTGTTTGAGCGACCTTTCGGCAGAGTCATTGATCGCTTTCTCGAGACTGGTTGGACTTTTGGCGGGGGCGAGCCTCGGTTTCACCAGACCAAGCAGATCTTGCACCATGTTATTCAGGCGATCGACTTCTTCGATTATATAGCTGGCAAGTTTTTTCGGGGGACTCGGATCGGCGGAGGTCTCTTCGATCGTTTGCGCTGAACCCCGGATGATAAAGAGCGGGTTCCGGATTTCGTGCGCCAGGTAACTCGCCATCTTCCCGAGGTTGGAAAGCCTTTCTTGTTCTCGCAGTTCCCTGCTCTGCCGCTGGATCGTGTTGAACGCGCTCTTGAAAAGACCGAACAGAACGATGTTGCTGAGCATGTAGATGACTCCGACCCGTTTCCAAACCGAGCGGACATCTTTGATGGTCTTTTCGAGAATCTCTTTCGGATCGATTCTCAGTTCGAGAATACCAGCGATGATTTCGCTGTCTGGTTCCGCTTCGATAATTCTTTTTTTGAGGTCTTCCGAACGTAGGTTGTTGCCCTCCGCAGCGGGCAAAACGCTGGAACGTGTGAAACGAATCGGGAGCAATACGCGCATCGCGCTAGAGGCATCGTTGATCACCGCCTCTTCGTCTGTGAGCGCTTTCCACATCCAGGTTAATCCATAGCGGTTGGTGGTCAGTTCCGCGAATTCCTTCCCATCGTTGAGGGCTTCTTGAAACCCTTCATCCATCTGAGCGGGTTGGCCGATCCTTTCATCCTGATTGGACCAAACCGATTCGTCGCGAGTCCACAACACCTGTGTCTTGTACACATCTCCAGAGAGAAACCCCATGTTGTCGTCAATCAAACTCCTCAGTGCATCCGCTTCGCCGGGGTGTTCGGGCATATCGTCGAGGAATGTGATGTGTATTCGATCCTTGATCCCGGTTCGGAGATCGTCGGCCAGGTTGGTGGTCTGAAATCTGGTGACACTATCCACCAATCTTTCAGAGAACCAGACACCGAAATAGGTTCCGATGGCGAGGTGCCAGAACAAGTTGATAAGGAAGAATTTTTGTATCAGGTTGGCGCGCACGCTTAGGCCTCGAACGATTGATCGGCTGGTGGATCGAGGTGGTAGTTCACGGTGACTGGGACTTCGACACCCAGAGGGGGGAGATCTTCGATGATTTCGATCAACCTTGGATACTCAGCGGCAGCGAGAGTGAGGAACCGTTGCAGACCAATGAGTGCATCGCCATCGAGAGTGAACTGGAGCGAGTCGGTCAGGTATCCGACACAAAGATCATTCGAGAGGCCTAGCTCGTGGGATGCATCGACCGCAAGTTGCGGAGCCGTTTGGTGGATCTGTTTGGGGGCCTCGGTCAAAAAGGAAGATATATCCCCCAGCGAGACGCCTTCTTTAACTAACCAAACCGCATAAACAAAAGGTGAACCGGTCCATTCCTTCCACGCAGCGCCGAGATCGAGTTGGTAGGAAGACCGACCGGCACGTTGCAACCCAAGATCCCCGATCGCGAGTTGAGCATCGCACCGATTCGCCTCTTCGCTTTCCACTGGATGACGCGAAAAGCGAGGAGACTTCTTGAGGTATCGCCAATACCATAAAGCAGTGAGAGCACACGAGGTGAGGGAGGAGGGATCGAGGTTGACTGTTTGAGCATCCTCCACGGGTTTCTCCGATGTGAGGACCACACTGTTGACCGCGCCTCGTGAAATAACTCCAACTCCGGGGAGAATGTTTAATCCGCCTCGGAGATACTCTATCGAGGAACAGAGAGCGACATCGAGAAGGCCCTCGCCCATCATCTTGGAAAGCCTGCTGGGAGGAGTAAACATGAAATCGGCTCGGTCGCCGAATGCCTCGCAACCGTGAACGAGCGGTTTCGAGTTCAGATAGGGCACAACTCCGACTTGAATTTTCGATTTCATGGATTGCCCGACAGGTCCCCTCGCTTGAAGGTCCGGTGGACCTTTGGAAAAATCATAACAGCCCGAATGCCCGGCGAAAAGAGAGGCTCTGTGACCGGGCGAAAAGTCGTTCTAGTTTCGGAATCGTCGAATGAATGCCAATCCAATGGACCCGACGTTCCTTCCCAGCCAGCGGGAGGTCGGGGTGGTCCGTATCGAGTTCCCAGGGATGGATATAGACCACGGGTTCACCGGAATACTCGGCCGATTCGGGGAGTTTCGGGGGATCGGGTTTCCTCTCCTTCGCCCATTTCCTGAGACTGGCGGCCAGATAGAGGGTGGGGAGAGCACGAAGATATCCACCTCCGCCCAGAGCGGCCCGTTTTCCGAACCAGGTGACAGTCCCCGGGGGGACTTCGAGGAGAGACCCCGAGGAGGTTTCGATCCAGTAGGGATGCCTCGGAGCTGAGGAGTCTCCGAAGAGATAGCTTTCGATAGGGTAGATCGAGGAATCGACTTCGATTCCCGCATTCAGAAGTTCCTCCCACATCCATTCCGTTTCCCGTTTCAAAGACCACATCGGGGCACGATGACAGCGGGTCTTTTCCCCGGTGATTTCGGAAAGGATGCCGCAGGATTTCTTGAGGGATTCACGGAACTGTTCAGCGTCGAGCGAATCGACAGGACGGTGGTCATAGGTGTGGGTCCCGACTTCGTGTCCTTCGTTTTGGCATCGCAGAACGAGATTGGGGTGGCGTTCCGCAAGCCAGCCTACCCAGAAGAAGGTCGATTCGATTTCATATTCCGCGAGGAGGTCCAAAAGTTTTTCCATACCGACCTCGAGACGGTCGGGGTACTCCGGTTTCCCCCAATCCGAAACCGGGATGGACTCCGGGCTCATGTAATAGTCCTCGACATCGACAGTAAACAGGATGCGTTGTTTCAAATCGGTTTCTCGTTGAACTGGGATGGTCGCTTAGGGCGGAACGAATGTGAATGACAGATTGTTCGGCGTTGAATCCAGACCGCCACGGGATCAATCCCGTGGCTACACAGAGAGGCGTCTGTTGAAACAGACTCATTGACCGATCCACAATGACGAATAACGATCGAGCGTTTCACTCTCGTTGGGTTCACCCCCGGTGTCCAAAGGGATGCTCCAAACGTTGAAAAGGCCAGAGTCCGTTTCAACGGACGGCTCCGTGCGTAGCGACGCGGTTTTAACCCGTCGCGGTTACAATCGATCTTGTCAATCCCGATCCTCATACAACGAGTATACCCGAGCATTCGACAGTGTGAACTTGAGGTGGACTTTCTTGCCTTTGAGGAGATCCCGATCCGCCACGGGCCAATCGAGAGCGAGGTCGACAGCATCCTGGTTTTCAAGAACGAGAATCGGTTTCTCCAAACCTTCATAGGCCACTCCGCGCTCATCGATCACTTCCACCCTGATCGATCCCGATGAGCAGTCGGCGTTCAGGTTGAGGTCCCCCTCCGGGAAGGTGAACCCCTTCGTCCAGAAAGTCCCTTCCCCCTCGGTTCCACAGGAGACCAAACCGTCCTTGCGCAGCCAATAGAGTCGGATGTCGCCATCATGGTGCGCCGCCATACAGAATTTGTCCTCCATTACGAACGGAGAAGCGTAGGACCAAGCGGTCAAATTGGTTTCACGGAAGGGTCGATCCCAGTGGTGGCCATCGGCGCTCACGACGAGTTCGTACTTCAGGATCCCGCTGTGTTTTTTCGGTTGGGTCGGGTCTGCGTAATACTTCATCACAATCCCCAAGTAGCGGTCAGCATAGGGAAAGACTTTCATCAGATAGAATTCGGTGGTGGGAGCGTCGAACTCGTCGGGAACCAGGATGTCTTCCTGCGAGGACCATTGGATGAGGTCGGGGCTGACTCTGAGAGACAGGCTGCGACGTTTTCCAGGGAGGTTATCCTCGAAAGGTTTTTCAGGCCAATCAAGGAGACGGGTTTGGTAAAGGAGGTAGTGGTCCTCTTTCTTTATGAGCGAGTAGGCATCGTTGTGTTCAGTGAAGACAGCCTTGTTGAATGGACGTTTGTCCCATTTTTCCAAATTTTGGGAGGAGGCGATCATTCCACCCGCTTCACCCTCAGGGGGCTGGTCCCAGTATAGGACATTCCACCCCTCATCCTTGGCCGGAACAATCTGAAAGACATTAAATCCGCCCCATGTTGGCTTGTGGAGGGATCTCTGCAAAACAACATGGTCTGGAAAGGGCCAGGAGGGTTCAAGAGGTTCATCGACAGGGGGGATCATAAGGGGGAGGCCCGGCTTCACGTATCCGAGGCACCAGGTTCTTTGGTGGAGGTAGTTCTCGAGATCTTTCTCGACACGCTGGTAGAAGAGGACGAAGGCATTCTTGCGGAACTTGATGACATCGGTTGGCATGCGCCAAAGCGAGGGCCGGTCGTCGTTGGAATCCAAAAGTACACGGCTGTTTTCGAGGGTGAAAGGGTGCGCTTCAATTTCGACGTTTTGAGGTTCGCGGATGTCGGAGAGTTCCATGAAGTGGAGGTGGAGGGGTTGGGCGGGGAGGGGGGACAAGGTGAAAATGAAGATAGAAAAGAGCCAATAAGAGTGTTTGGCAAACCTCATAACAGCATTCTCCTCGTCCATCATATTTTTGGTGAACGGCCTCAATTTCTTTTGGGTCCTTTGTCCACATCGGCATGAAAACCGATTTCCCTCCCTGAGGGAACAGGCTTGGGCGACATGAGTTCGCGGATCGCGACAAAAACCTGTTTGAATTGGGCGTCGTATTTCTTTTCGAGCGATTCAATCTTCTTGAGAAGATCGGCATGGGAAGAAATCATTTGCCGAAGGCGAACGAAAGCGCGCATGATTTCGACATTGACCTGGACCGCGCGTTTGCTCCGAAGGACACTCGAGAGCATCGCCACACCCTGCTCGGTAAAGGCGTAGGGAAGGCTTCCACCTAAGACTTTTAGCGATGGTATCACATTTTGTGATACCAAGTTTTCAGCCTCTTCTTTGGACAATTGAAACATAAAGTCCGTCGGAAATCGGTCCAAGTTCCGCTTTACCTGTTGACGGAGCGCAATTGCTTTCACCTCATAGAGGTCCGCGAGATGACGATCCAGCAGAACCTTCTCCCCGCGAATGAGCAGGATCGTCCGTTCGATCCTTTCCAGTGGAATCAGCAAGTCCGATTTCTTCAAGATCAACTCCCTCTTGTGTGTTCCTTCTGTTCCTGCTCCTACTTTTGCTAAAAACTAGGAAATTGCCAACCCGCTTTTCCTTTACAGGGATTGGCGCGACGAACTATTCTACTTATGCTATACGACTCTTTATCGTCACGAAATGAGGAGGGCCTTCATTGGATCTCGAACAAGCGGAAACCCCAACCCTCAATACGACAGGAACCCAATCGGGAGCGAGTCTTCCCTTTTATCGTCGCATCTCCTTTTGGGCCTTGGTCACCCTTCTCGCTGTCTGCTTCCTTCAGGGATTTCGATACCAACTAGCGCCGGGCGAAGAGGCCGAAAACCAAATCGTCCTGTATAACTTGGCAGGGTGCCTCCTCATCTTTGTCTGGTGTTTCTTTGATGCTAAGGAGAGGGGGATCTACATCCCGCACTCATTTCAGTGGCTGATTCTGATCTTCGCGGTCGTCGCGGGGCCGATTTATTATCTGTGGTCACGAGGATGGAAATGGGCGCCCCTTCTCGTTTGTTTTGTGGCCATTCTTTACGGGTCTATTTATGCGGGCGCTTACACCGGGTGGTGGCTCATCCTCTTCTTATGATCGCTCCCAATCCCTAAATTCTCACCCTTGTCACCCCATTCGAGAGAATGGTCCGGAAGGTCCGCGAACTTGGGCATTGAAGCCAGAGAAATCCCAGTGGGAAATTCCTACCCATGAGAACAGGGGTTATATTATCATATATGGGAATAATTTGCACATAAAGATATTCGACTCGAACTTAGACAAAAACCTTCAAGTTCAAAGAAATCAGAAAATAACGTCCCAAGCGCCAAACCTTTCAGACATTGGCATGTTTCTTGATATAAATGACATCGGAAGCGGTCCCCAGCCGCTGACAACCCAAGTCGTGTGAGAACCTTGGACGATTTTGCCACTCTTCCTTGAGAGTTGGGGGGGAAGGCGGAGCCTTCCTCCCGGCAAGATCACTTCCCCTCAAAATGGATCTCACCGAAACAAGCCACGCGGCACGGATGCCCGGAGCTCAGAGAGAGGAATCTCGATGTCTCGGTCATGGTGTGCCTGGATCTTATCCAGCCTAGTCGCATTACAATCTCCATCACTCGCTTATCAGGAGTCGCATCGCGAACCGCGTCATTTTGCCGCGGGTGTTCTAGATGGCCGACTGGAAGTCTCGAGCGAAGGGGGAATCGAACTCGGGTCCGGACGGTTCCACCATCAGCCGAAGACGCAGATTTCCGAAGAGACAAAGACTCCATCCTTTGCTGGGTTCCTCGGGCTTCCCATCGCCGACCTCCAAAAGGCGTTGACGATTGATATGAAGAGTTCTCTCATCGATCGCCTCGGGCGCGACTCCTTCCAGATCAATTTTCCGAAGACCTCGACGGTCTTCGATGGCCATTGGTTCGAAGGAAACCTTCATGTGTTGATGAAGCCGGAGAAAGCGGCCCCGACCTCCTCGCACGTTTACCGAATGAAGACCAAACCTAACGGAGAGATTGGCGGTCCTGAGTTGTACGCATTAGCACCACCGGGACAAGTCCTCACCCGACTCGCCAAGATCGAGAATCGATTGTTCGCGGTTTCGCGTTTGGCCGGGGAATCCCGTTTCCGATTGCTGGAGTTGCGTAGCCTGACCCCGGGCAGTGGCGGATGGATCGACTTTGGACCGGCCCCGGTCAATGAGTACTCGGTTTGGGATTTGACATCGAGCGGGGAGACACTCGTCCTTCTCTCTCCACAATCTCGCCAAGCTATCCATGCTCCCTCTCCCTCGTTCAATGAGATCGCGAACTGGGAAAGGACCTCATTGGGGGGAGGCTCTTGGGAGAATGCAATGGGTCGACTGCTGAGTTCATTCGAATCGAATCGAGATGATTCGGCAATCGTTTATAACGAATTTTCATTGCCCCAATCGGGAGGGCTTGAGACTCTGGCTCTGGAAATCCCTGGTTCCCTTACTCCACAGGTCCGTTACCGTGTTGCCAATGCGAAGGACGATTGGTTCGGCGATTGGGTCGAACCTGGCCCGTCAACGGTATTCACACTCGATCAACCAGGACAGGTCCTCCAGTACCAGATCGTCCAGCAGGCTGAAGCCACCCCGGTCAAAGTTTCCGAGGTCAAACTTGAATGGAGTCTCCAGGATGCCCCCCCCAACACGCGGTGGCATTTCAGTCAAGCTCCACCCACCGAAAGAAAAACTCAAATCGATGAACTCTTCAAGAGGAACTGGAGCACCTGGAGAACCCCAAACGCTTCCGACAACTCATGGGTCGCAAAAGCGGGCGCACTCACAGGCAAAGTCGGATTGGCCGCGAGGACAAAATCCGCAGAAAAAGAATCCAAATTCCCCAACGAGGACCCAATCTTCGACAGCCTTAAGTCTCCTCCCTCTATCCTCTCACCGAGAGCACCGAACTCGACACAGCCCCAGGAGGAACCAGCCACCCCGAACCATCATCCCAAAGTCTCCGACCCTGTTCCCAGGGTCGGCACGAGCCGAGGAATAGAATCCCGAGACCCCAATCAGGTTTCGGAAACCGAAACAACCCATCCCGGTCCACACACTGACAACACTGGGATGGACTCTCCATCGAGCGGCTCACACCCCTCACCTAGTGGAACGGGTTCCGGACAGTTGTCACCGGTCGAGGATTCAGAAGATCCTGGAATGGATTCTCCCTCGAATTTGAAAGGATCTCCTCGCCTGACTGATGCGAAAACCCAAGAGTCGTCCGGGAATAATAGGGCGGTGAACGATGATTCGCGTCCATCATCTTCAGTACCTGCGCGTATGAAAGGAGGGACCGCTGAGGCAGCCTCGAATATTCCCGCAGCCATTGCATCGGAGGGTGAGAAAGGCGATTTAGGGATCGACCCATCGACCAATGCGCCTGATTCACATGGACGAAATAGTCCTGAACTTACCCAAGCGGCATCCTCGTCACCTGAACGGAATCCGATTGTGGGTCCATCCGCGCCGGGCAGACCCGGCCAAGGTAACACCCCTGAAGGGGAATCC
>JAJDBZ010000241.1 GCA_029261095.1 Candidatus Omnitrophota bacterium
TTGCGTTATTGGTTGTGATCGGGTTATTCCTGACCGCCGGAGTTGCTCAGGCAGGCCCCACCGGATCAGGCCTTCCCAATGGTTGGTGGGACCAGGATTACCACTGGTGTCCAGATCCCGTTGGCGATGCCGTTGGTGGGTTTGGGTACGAGATTTATGGTATTGGTTGGACGGTTATCGGAGACTGGGCGTATGTCTGCGTCGAAACCGACTTCCCCGAGAGCGGTTTGACTGGCCCTGCTGAGCAAGGAGGTCCCCCGGTGGATTTCTTCGCTGGCGACCTCTACATCAATGTGGGTGGTATGTTTCAGCAGGGGACCGGGAATGTTTATGGCATCGGTGCTGTCAACAACGGCCCATCAGTTGCGGGCACCGCATATGCGGGCGCCACCTTTGATACCGGTCTTTTCGAAGACTATCCAACCGGAACTCCAAGTGACGGAAACGATGGCGATGGAATCAACGATTACCCGACCATCATCAATGGTTGGTCCGATTCGTCGGCTTCGTTAGGCGCATACCATTACGAGGCGGGCCCGACCCCACATGGGGGAAGCCAAGCCTATTACTTCGCGTTTCAGCACGGTGCGTTCACGGACAGCGAAGGACGATCCCTGGAAACCGGCGCTTCGCTTCAGATCACCTGGGCCATGACCTGCGGTAACGACCTCGCGGAATACAAGGTCGAGCCGGAGATTCCTGAGCCCGCCACAGTCGCCCTTGTCAGCGCAGGAATAGCCGCCCTCGCTGCCAAGAGACGCAAAGGTATTCTGTAACACCTGAATTAGATTCTCTCTTTTCAAGAAAAGCCGGTCCCTTTGGGCCGGCTTCTTTTTTTCTTGACAGAATTTGAAAACCCTCTACTATTAGGTTCCATTGAATGATTTGAATTGTGTGTTCGTTGTTCCTAATTTTATTTGAATTGAAATAGATCTCGGGGATCTGTGAGTTTTAATCCTCGAAATTAGAGTCAGTTCAGGCAAATCTGCATTGCATTGAGATGGGCTCCAGCATGTCGGAGCCACATTGAACATTGATTCCGTTAAACCGAAGGCGTTCGTGGGCACTCATGCCCAAGGCAAAAGTTGAAAGGACTTTTCTCATGAGACTATCGAGGTTTGTTGCGTTGTTCGTTGCGATCGGGTTCCTCCTCACTGCGGGGGTCTCCCATGCGGTCATTATCGATCCAGATTATCCGTTGGACGATGGTTGGTGGGAACAAGATTATCATTGGTGTCCAGACACCGTCGGCGATGCCGTCGGAGGATTTGGTTACGAGGTTTACGGTATCGGTTGGGTTGTCGTTGGAGACTGGGCGTTTGTCTGTGTCGAGACCGATTTCCCCGAGGGCGGTCTAACAGGTCCTGCCGAACAAGGCGGACCACCCGTGGATTTCTTCCCCGGCGACCTTTACGTCAATGTCGGAGGAACCTTTCAGGAGGGAAATGGAAGAGTCTATGGTGTCGGCGGCAACAACCCCACCTATTCGGAGTGGGGAGTTGCTTACCAGGATGCCACGTTTGATACGGGTCTTTTTGAAGATTACCCCACCGGGACTCCTAGTGATGGTAACGATGGTGATGGCCAAAACGATTACCCCACCATTATCACCGCCGCAGATGCCGCTAATAGTGCATTGGGCGCGTACCACTACGAGGCTGGTGCCACTCCTCATGGTGGAACCCACGCCTATTACTTCGCGTTTCAACACGGTCTGTTTGAGGACCACAATGGCCAAACGCTGGAGACCGGTGCCTCTCTTCAGATCACCTGGTCGATGACCTGCGGCAACGACCTCGCGGAGTATCACGTCGAGCCGGAAATCCCTGAGCCCGCGACAGTTGCTCTTGTCAGCGCAGGAATAGCCGCCCTCGCTGCCAAGAGACGCAAGGGTATTCTGTAACACCTGAATTAGATTCTCTCTCTAATAGAAAAGCCGGTCCAATGGGACCGGCTTTTTTTGTGACTTCTCCCTCGTTCCAGAGTCGCCGGTTGGGCATGGATGGGGGAGCCTAGTCCCACTCATCCTTCCCCTGCTCAAAAATCCGCTTCATCATCACTCTCCAGACCCTTGTCCTTCCCCTCTATCCTGCCATCATAACCGCCCGGAGGATTTACTATGCGTATTTCATTTCTCTTTGTTCTCATCATTGCCTTTGTACCGTTTGCCGTTGCCGAAACCAATGGTCCCAAAATTACCATTGACATCCCCGCAGGACCGAACCCTTGGAATCACCTCGACTTCCATGACGATCCAGCCAACTTTCAGTTTGCCATTGTCACGGACCGGACAGGAGGGCATCGACCCGGCATTTTCGAGGATGCCATGATTAAGCTGAACCTCCTCCAACCGGAGTTTGTCATGAGCATTGGCGATCTGATCGAAGGGGAGAACACACCCGAGAAAGTGGAGCGCGAATGGGATGAGTTCACCGGGTTTATCGACCAACTTCAGATGCCTTTCTTCTATCTCCCGGGCAATCACGATATCAAAAACTCGATGATGGCTAAAATATGGGAAAGAAGGTTCGGTCGCGCTTACTACCATTTCGTCTATCAGGATGTCCTTTTCCTCTGTCTCAATTCCGAGGACCCAAAGTTCCATCTCGGCGATGAGCAGATCGAGTATTTTAAAAAAGTTCTTGCTGAAAACGAGGATGTCCGCTGGACCCTGGTCTTCCTCCACCGTCCCTTTTGGGCCTATTCCGACGAAGAGATCGAGGAGAGTAATTGGTCGAAGTTCGCCCCGACTCTCGAGGGTCGCAACTACACTGTCTTCGCCGGTCACTGGCATGACTATGTCAAATATGTCCGGAACGACATGAAACATTTTGTTCTTGCCACCACGGGGGGTGGAAGCGGTCTACGGGGCCCAGCTTGGGGTGAATTCGACCATGTGGTTTGGGTCACCATGACCAATGAGGGTCCCGTCATCGCGAACCTGATGCTGGAGGGAATCTGGGATGAAGATGTTCACACCGAAGACATGTCCACAGCCACCTATAATGTTTTTCGAGGCCTCGCCGTCCGCGGTGGTTCAAGGGTCCTTGAAGACTCGAACGACATGATGACCACTGCTCAGGTTCGGATCGAAAACACAGCCGATGATCCGATGAAAATCCATGCCACATTCGAACCCCATCTAAACTTCACAGTGGACTCTGCGAGTTTCGAACTGACCGTTCCACCGAACACTACAGTCGATCAGCCGGTCAAGGTGTCATGGGCGGACTCGAAGTTCCTGATCGGATCGGGCCCATTAACCCTTCAATACACCATCAACTACCGATTCGCAAAACACAAACCGATCGATCTCAAAGGAAAACATGCCATCACCATCGACCAGGTATTCAACCTCTCAGCGACTACCGATCCCTTGATGGTCGATGGAGACCTCGCGGAGTGGAGCGACTTTCCTTTTCGAGTCGAAGAGAAGGGACAGGTCTATCGGAGAGTCAATGAATGGAAGGGGTCGGAGGATTCCTCATTCATGTTCGATGTCAGACGGAATGAAAAAGGACTCTACCTCGGGATCAAGACTGAAGATGACATTCTCCTCTACAACGAAAACAGAGCTCCCGATGACAAAGACAGCATTGAGGTTTGGATCGATGCACGCCCAGAAACAGATCGGTCAAAAGGGATCGGTTCGGATAAGTCTCCCGAGTTCCTCCGGTTGGTCATGACTCTGAGTGACAATCCAAATGAAATGATCCTTCATGATAAGGAAAAACTTCCTGAAGGAATTGAGTTCGCCTCCACCAAGCATGAGGGTTACTTCGAATTGGAAATTGGAATTCCTCAGAGTTATTTAAACAAAGCCCAGGGGATGGAATGGAAAAACCTTCGAATCAATGTGGGTCAGAACGATCGGGACATGACCGGGCAGACCAAATCCCTTTGGTGGCGGCCCTATTGGAAATCAGCCGCCACCTATGAGGGTTCTGGAACTTTTACGCGGAACTAAACCCGCACCCCGGTCGTGGATGCTTACTTAAAAATTCTTGCAACACTGCCCATGAAGCCGCTCTTTCCGCGAACTTCTACCAGGGTGTCCACTTCATCTTTATCGAAAAAGAGACCTTCACATTCCGTGCACTTGTCCACCAGGATGTTTTCGATGTTGACTTCTTCCATGTCATGCCCGCATTTCGGACACTTCATCCAGTGTGTGTTCTTCCGATGCTCCTTGTCCTCTTCAGTCTTTTTGGCATCGATCTTCTTTCGCCGTTCTTCGATCAACTTTTGATTTTGTTGATGAAAAAATTCGTCTTCTTTAGCGATTTTCTGGTCCATCGTTCTATAACTCCTCCTTCTCTAAAGAAACCTTCCCACAGCCTCCTCTTCCGTACCACATAGAGGGTGCTAGAGGGAAAGATTTCTCGTCTTTTTCAATAACGAAAGAAATGATTTCAAGGAACGCGTATTAGCCACATGCTCCTTAGTCAGTCCCGCTTTTCTCGCCACATGGATTCCGTAACGGTTGTCTTGGATTCCATCGGTCCTATGGGCATCGGGGTTGATCACGAATAGGATGCCACGGTCTCGGATCTCCAGGCAAGTCCGCCAGTCGAGATCGAGGCGCATCGCGTTGGCGTTGATTTCGATCCACTTTCCGTTCTTTTCTGTAGCGTCCAACACTTTACTCATGTTGAAGGAATACTCTTCGCGACGAAGGAGGAGTCGACCGGTCATATGCCCCAAAAAGGATATCCCTGGGCTCTCGATCGCCTTGATTAATCGCTTCGTCATGGTATCGGAGTCCAGATTAAAGATGCTGTGGACCGAGGCGACGGCGTAATCGAGGTCGGAAAGAACCTCCTCGGCGAAATCGAGTGACCCGTCCTTGAGGATGTCCACCTCCGACCCTTTCAATAGCCTGATCTTTTTATTCTTCTTGTTGAATGCATCGATCTCTTCGATCTGTTTGGCAAGCCGTTTCTCGTCGAGACCGTTGGCGTAGAAGGCCGCTTGACTGTGGTCTCCGATCCCAAAATATTCATACCCCAGATCGGTTGCGGCTTGAGCCATTTCCTCCAGGCTTGCCTGTCCATCGGACGCGGTCGTATGGCAGTGCAGCGTTCCCTTCAGATCGTCATAGTCTATCAGGTCCGGGAGTTCACCTTTCGCCGCCCAAGCGATCTCGTGACGTCCCTCCCGCAGTTCCGGGGGGATCTCTTGGAGGCCCAGTTTGCCAAAGATTTCGTTTTCATCTTTGCACCCCACCCGAGTCTCGTCTTCTTTGAAGTATCCATATTCATTCATTCGGAGACCAAAGTCTTTGGCCCGCGCTCGCATCTGGGTGTTGTGATCCTTACTGCCTGTGAAGTAATGAACGGCGAAGGGGAATTCCTCATCCGAGACCACCCGAAGATCGGCGTTCATGCCATTGCTGAGGACCACGCTTGCCTTGGTTTCCCCATGCCCGGAGACGGAAGTGACCGAGTCATGCTCAACAAAAGCTTTAAGGATCGATTCGGCTTTCTTTGAACTCACCACAATGTCAATGTCTTTCACTGTCTCGCGCTTCCGACGAAGCGATCCGCACAGGCTGACTCGGATTGCCCCCTTCTGTTTCTTGAGGAGTTCAAGGAGCGGGACCGCCGCATCCTCCGCAACGGGATAGAGAACTCGTTCGGAGAATTTCCGGACATGCTCAATCCCTTCGAGGATCTTTTCCTCAGTCTTCTTCCCGAACCCATCCAGACTCTCGAGTCTCCCCTCCTTGCAGGCGGTTTCCAGCTTGTCGAGTGAATCGATTTCCAATTTGGAGTAAAGGGCTTTTACTTTTTTTGGGCCAAGGTTGGGGATTTTTAGCAGATCGAAGAGAGTGGCCGGGAATTGTGATCTCAGGTTGGAGTAGTATTCGAGCTCCCCGGTAGTCGCCAACGTTTCGATCTTCTCATGGAGCGCTTTCCCGATGCCCTTAATCTTTCCCAGTTCCTCCGTCTCGATGAGCTCGGCCAGACTTTCTGTCCGAGTTTCCAAAGCCCGCGCCCCCGCCCCATAGGCTCGTGTCTTAAACGGATTCTCTCCGGAGAGCTCGAGCAGAGTTCCTATCTCCTCCAGGATTTTCACCACTTCTTTCTTTTCCAGTTTGAGGTCCATGTAGGAGATAATGATTTGTCCTTTGGGTTGGGACAAGGGGGAGATATCGAATGTGTCATACCCGCGAATGCGGGTAATCCAGGGCTGCGACCGTTGCTGGATCGTGGCTCCTGCCTCGATCCCAATCCCCGCGGATTCCTATCCGCTGCCGCTCTCGTATGCTAAGAACAGCCTGTCATTTCGACCGACAGGGAGAAATCTGTCGGGAGCCGTTTACTTAAATTCTTTTTTCGACTTCCCAGGGTGCGACTACCAACGGTAATCAAGAACCCGACACCTTGTGCCAATCCTCAAGGAGAATGAGTAGGTCTAGTTCATCCACCTTGTTGTCCAGGTTGATGTCGGACGCGGGATTCGCAAATGTCGGTCTTGGAGTCGGGGGTGCGCCGGGCTCCGAATAAAGATGCGGGTAATCGTTGCCTTCGTCGATCCACCAGACAGAACCGAAATCCCAACCCTCATACGTATCTCTTTGATACATTTCAATGGTGGTCCGGCCCTCACCACCGGAGGAAGTCGATTGACTGGAAGTGTCCGTGTCCCAATAACATTGAGATACTTTCCCATCACCACTGGTGAGTCCAACTAATCCACCTACCGATTCGTTCCCAGAAACGCGCGCTGAGGAATAACTCATGAGTACTGAACCGGCGTTATACCCGACTAATCCTCCGATTCCTCTGAGACCCATAACTAAACCGCCCGAGTAACTGTTTTCAACAATACTTCCAGCAGAGAAGACGCTTTGAATGGAAACCTCGCCTACCAATCCCCCAACCCCACCCATACCGCCAACAATAGTTCCATCGGTTCGGCAACGTCTCACGGTACAATCCTTGCATTGACCGATTAATCCGCCAACATAGCCATTCCCTATAACCTCGATTTCATTCAGGAAAAGATTCTGAATAGTCGCGTCTCTGATAAATCCAAACAATCCGACCGATGACTTTGAAGCGTCGTTGATAACGAGACCCGAGATAGAGTTTCCCAATCCGTCAAATGTTCCCCTGAAAGGAAAATCGAGGGGACTTCCAATAGGAAGGAACCCTTTTCCGTCGTTCCACAGAGAAGTCTCAGTAGCATTCACATCACCCACCAAAACATAGTCCCCATCCAAATCGAACTGCATGTTTTGCATCTCTGCGATGGTTGAGATCGAGTACGTGACGGAGAATGCACTTAAGCGAGGATAATCTATTCCCTCTTCAATCTGCCACACTGTGTAAAAATCCCACTCCCTGAAAGTTTCCTGCTGGAACATTCGATCAGTGTTGAGACCCCACCCACCTGCCGAGGTGGATTGACCCGAGGCTTCGATATCCCAGTAGCAGTTCGAGACAATAAGAGGGAAACCAGCTCCTCCAACAAAACCGACTAATCCACCAATGACTCCGCTATTCGAGGCAGCAACTTTCCCGAATGAGTAGCAGCTCTCAATGGATCCTCCGCTGAGATTCGACGAGCCGAAAGCTCCAACTAAGCCACCCACTTTATCTTTCCCCGAAACCGCCCCTCCAGAAAAACTGTTCACAATATCAGCGGAACTAGCTGAATGCCTTGAGTTCCAACCCACCAGGCCACCGACTTCCGATTGCCCATTAACTGTACAGGATGAAAAGCATCTAGAGATGGTGCAAGATGGCCCTAGATAGCCACCGTTTAATCCAACAAGACCTCCCACCGATGAGTCGCCTGCGGTGTTCCCACTCGAAAAGCACCTTAGAATGTCACCGCGTCGATTGTTGCCCACCAAACCCCCCACTGCTGAACCACCCGTGACATTGCAGTTTTCCAAACCGACATTCCGAATCGTAGCCCGAGTTGCCTCTATGAATAAACCAGTGTTTCCGAATAAACCTACATCGTCTTCCATGGGCCGGTTGATGAAAAGGTTCCTGACAATCTGTCTGCGCCCATCCAATAATCCGATGAACCCATTGCTAGATCTGCCGATCGGTTCAAACCCCGCACCCTCGTTCCAATTCACGGTCTCCGAAGCATCGATATCATTCCCAAGAACATAATGCGCCGAGAGATCCAGGTTCATTTCCTGAAGTTGCGTCACATCCGTGATGACATAAGGGGAAGCCTCACTGCCCGCGCCCTCGCCGGAGAAGGCAATAGCGCCGTGCGAGCAGTACAGAACAAGGGGAAGGGAGATTGCGATAACCGAGGAAGGAATCTTCATGGAAAATCTCCCACACGAAATCTGAGGCGGTTGAGCACAGAGACAACCAAGTGACGGATTTCGCTCTTGGCGGTAGTGTTTTACATTCTATAAGATCCTCTTGTTTCTGTATAGATAAGAATTGTGTCGATAATCACCTTTCAATATTCTCGTAGCACTCGAAGATGGGATTTTCCCTCTGAAGCGAGTCCTCCCCGCACGACGACCTTTACCGAAACCTTTAACCCCCACCGTAACCCCTAAGCAACTTCTCACGTTTCCTCTTTCCCATTAGAATGCCCGACTCCAATTGACAGCAGGGCCAATCCATCGAGGGAGTTCATGATTAATGACTGAAAAACTAATGATTCTAGGTTCCGGACCAGCGGGATGGACTGCCGCGATTTATGCCGCGAGGGCGAACCTCGACCCCGTTGTTCTTGAGGGCGGGCACATCGCGGGCGACCTTCCCGGCGGGCAACTCATGTTTACCACTGAGGTCGAGAACTACCCTGGTTTCCCGAATGGAGTCGATGGCCAGGAAATGATGGCCGCCTTTAAAGAACAGGCCAAAAGGTTCGAAGTCCGGATCGAAGATTACACAGGCGCGGAGTCGGTCGATCTCTCTCAGAAACCTTTCAAGGTGAAAGACTCTCAGGGCAAAGACTGGGAAACCCATGCGCTCATCATCTCGACAGGCGCCTCCGCAAACTGGCTCAACCTGGAAAGCGAACAGTACTATCGCAAGAAAGGCCTCGGGGTCACCGCTTGTGCCACCTGCGATGGGGCCTTCCCAAGATTTCGTGATAAACCTGTCGCGGTTGTGGGCGGAGGCGATTCCGCGATGGAGGAAGCCACCTTCATGACAAAATTTTCCAATCCGGTTTATATCGTGCACCGTCGCGATGAGTTTCGTGCCAGTAAGATTATGCAGGAACGTGCTTTGAAGAACGAAAAAATTAAGGTGCTGTGGAACTCGGGGGTCGAGGAGGTTCTCGGCGATGACGATGACGGTGTGACAGGAATGCGGTTGAAGGATACTCAATCCGGAGAGACCAGGGATGTCGATATCGCCGGATTCTTTCTCGCCATCGGTCACACCCCGAACACCGCTTTCTTGAATGGCCAACTCGAAACGGATGACAAGGGCTACCTGGTTCTCACTCAACCGCATGGTTCCCAGACTAGTGTCGAAGGAGTCTTCGCGGGAGGCGATGTCGCCGACAGCACCTACCGTCAAGCGATCACCGCCGCGGGGATGGGTTGCAAGGCGGCTATCGATGCCGAGCGTTGGCTGGCGGAGCAGGGGATCGAATGAGATCCTCCCAGGGATGACAGCGCCCAAGACCCAACCCGTCCTATACATTCAACCCATCGGCTGCGAAGGCCCGGGTCTCATCGAACAGACTCGGCCGGACACAATTCCGCTTACGATGTGCCGCCCCGCAATCGGACATCCCATTCCGGATGACCCCAGCGATTACTCGGCCATTGTTTGTCTTGGGGGACCAATGGGAGTCTACGAGACTGACAAACATCCCTGGATTGAACCACTCATCCATCTCGTTTCCGAATCGATCCACAAACAAGTCCCCTGCATGGGAATCTGCTTCGGTTCTCAGATCTTGGCCGCCGCCGCCGGGGCCAAAGTCGCGCCGTCCGGGATCAAAGAAATTGGTTGGGAAAGAATTCACTTGACTGACGAGGGAAGGGAAGACACGCTCTTCGCCGAATTCCCGCGGGAGATTGAAGTCTTCCATTGGCATGGCGACCGGTGGGAACTCCCCGAAGGCGCCACTCTCCTCGCCTCTTCAATGAAATGCGACCACCAGATCTTTCGGCTCGGCGCGAAGCATTTTGGTTTTCAGTGCCATCTCGAGGTGACCTCGACCGATCCCTCTTATTGGGCACAAGCTTACCTGGATGAATTAAACTCTTCCGAAGGTGTTCCCACGACCCAGCAGATCGAAAAACAAACCAAGGAATATCACCCCCACCTCGCGATTCAGGCACAGAATGTTTTCAGATCCTTCTGGGAATTAGTCACCGATTAAGAGCCACTTTCGATCATTATCCGACCGATAGGGTGACCTCCTCGGGGAAAAAACCAGAGATTACTTGACGAACCATCATATCTTGGCGACCGTCGGCTACCTTTTTTTGAACCAGCCATTTTCAATTACTGATCCAAAAACTGAAATCGGAGAGACCGCCATGTCACAGTTCCGCCCTCTGTTAGTCCTCGTTTCGCTATTCATGGTTCAACCCTCCCTTGCGGGCCCCGCCAACGAAATACTGGTTCCCGAAAACTTTCCGACATTGGAGCAGGCTGTCGCCAGCGCCACCGCGGGCGACACTATCAGCCTCGCCTCGGGAGGACATGGCCTCACCGAGGGGATCGTTGTATCGGTCGACAATCTGACCATCCGAGGAAGGACCGGGACCGCGAGGGATGTCGAGATCCTTGAGGGTGGACTCTCCACCAGCAATCCATTCTTCCGCATTCAAAACGTGGATGGATTTACCCTTCGCGATGTTAAGATTCTGAATGCGATCGGACAGACCGCGAATGCCGCCTTTATTTTTAACTCTTCGGATACCCAGTTCCTGAATGTAGAAGTTGTTTTATCCGGAGGCGCTTTCTCTCCGGTTCTGGTCAATGATTCGAATGTCCTGTTCCAAGATTGTTTCTTCGATAGGAACCACAGTGACACCTACGGGGGCGCTGTCCGGGTGGTCAACTCAGATCCATTCGATTCGCGCACAGCCTTTGTGGGCTGCAACTTCGACCTGAACGAATCCAATGGCGATGGCGGGGCCATCGCCATCGCCCAGCAGATCGACCCGAAAACCGTTGTTCCAGGTGGAGCGATTCTAGTGGATGTCACAGGCTGTACATTTCAAGACAGCGTTTCAACCAACGGTGAGGGTGGCGCCATCTCCATCTTTACGGGCAGCAACAAACTTCCAGTCGAAGTCTCCATATCGGATTCCTTTTTTGGCGATAATCGAGCTGTCGGTGGTGGAGCGATCGCAGTAGACCGAACCAACCTCGATTTCGACATTTCCGTTCTGCGGACTCACTTCAATATCAACAAAGCATCCGGTGAGAATGGCGGCGCCATTCTGGAATTCGAAACACCGAGAACCAGTGTGACCACGGACACTCTTCGAAACCGGTTTCAGATCGAGTCGTCCACGTTCGAAAAAAATATTGCCACCTCCGCTGGCGGTGGTGTGGCGGTCGAGGAAGGACTTTTTCGTTCTGAAATAGCCATCGAAGAAAGCACATTCATTGAGAATAAGGGAGTCTATGGGGGGGTGTTGGACTTGGGGTCGAAGAAACATTTACTACCTGCCCTCCCCAAACCACTGATGGTGGAGCGCAGATCTTTGGTTCGATCGGAAATAGTCGATTCCAGAAAAACCTCGCCGGATCTCTAGATTTCGAAGGAAGGGGTGGCGCCATCTATCTTATCAATACCAGTTCCTTAGTGATTGAGAATTCGTTTAATGGGAAATGTGCATCCACTCTTGGCGGCGCAGTCTATTTGCATCACGACCAAAGCATTCTTCGTGGAAACCAGTTTATGTCTAACCAATCATTAGGAGCCGGTGGAGCACTTGCCAGCAACCTGAGTGTTGGTTTCAACACAAACAAATCGAACACGACCCATGAGGCAAAAGGATTCTCCAATCGTGGACAATTCATCATCAATAATGTCTTCAGTTTTAATAGATGTTTCCACGGAGGTGGTGCGATGCATCTTGCCAGAGATTACAATGATCCCTTCCACGCTGGGTATATCGCAGGGAACGCCTTCATCCGGAACGAGTCCTATGATTTTGAAGGTATTGGAATTCTCTTTAGGGATAGTTTTGGCCCGGATCTCCATTTTCTCAACAATACGTTTTTGGACAATCATGCTCTTGAGAAACAAGAAGAGGGCGTCCCTACCACGGTTACAGGGCCTTCCAATTCGGTGGCTTACATCGCACAAGATGGTTCGATGGAATTCAAGAATAACATCATCGCAAACTCCTTCCCCATCGAAGCCACCGGCATTCATGAGGTCGCCCCTAACTCAATGTCTTTTACTCACAATGTCATCTTTAATTTCAATGTTCCATTCGTGGACGATGGAACCACGGTTCTAACCGATGCCACACTGGACAGCCCACCGAACCATACCGAAAACCTGACAATTGACCCCATGTTTCGTCCTCCCTCAAGCGATGGGTTCGAGGGTCCCAACCCTCGTCTCTCTACCAACTCGACCCTCATCGATTCCGGGACGGATATTCTCGTTCCGCCAGATGTCCTCGGGACTTTTTTTCTGGATGATATCGATTTGGTTTACTTTGGGATCGGAGATCCCCGATTCTTTGGTGATTCAATTGACATCGGCGCAGATGAAGTGGGGCCTGTGCAGACTCCGACACCAACACCGACTCTAACACCCATCCCATTGCCGACTCCTATCGACTGCGATGTAGTCTTAGGAACCAGTCCCGCGCCGAACCCACGATGCGATTCCTTTGACCTGCTCGCCATCATCCAGGACCGTCGAGGAATACCCCCCAACCTCGACACCGATTTCAATAACGACGCCAAGGAAGACCACCTCGATCTCTTCCTTTTTTCATTGGGTTGGCTGCGGGATCCGGTGGGACCATGATGTATTAAGAGACCCTTTTGGGATCCTTGTGTATTAGCGGGCGGCAGATTGATTTTGTGAAGGGATTTCTTTCCAGATCGTTACAAACCCATAAACCGCGATCGGTGTATGGACTATGAGGGAACTGAGGAGAAGGAGTGCCCAGTAAATTAAAGGAGGACCCTCCTGGGAAGTTGATGGAAGTGTCCCCACCGCCGCCCATGTCCAAGCGGCGAACACCATCAATGGCCATGTAGCGCGGCAAGCCAATCCGATCGTTTCCTTCAAATCTGATCCCCGAATACTGCAGCAGTCCACTAAGGCGATGACCGCAAAAAGTGTCGACCCGAGAACCATTCCCCATCCCGCTGTTTTGATTCCTGAAGGATCCAATCCTTCTTCACCGTATAGCAGAAGGAGGGGCGGAAGGAGCGTGACGACAGATGTGATCACATAGATCGCCGCGAGACGCCACTGCCGGTTGATTCCCGTATAGATGTTTCTAAAAGAAAGTCCCAGGCTGCATCCGTAAGCCGCCACAAGGAGGAGCGCGATCGATTCCTCACAACCTACAATTTCGGAATTTCGAATCGAGGAGTAATCCGGTAGGAAATAAAACACCATCATCCAGCTCCCCGCAATCCCCAGACTCAATAGGAGGGGCGAAGTAGACGCAGCGAGCAGACAGGGGATCTCCAAATGTTTCTTGGTGAGTTGACGAGCCTCCTCGGAATCCTCTCCCATGGCCTCAAACACCGGAACTGTCCGCCGAAACAAAACTCGGGTGAACACTTGTGGGATCTGAATCGCGAACGATGCCACCATTGTCGCCAACCCGTAATAGCCGAGAGCCGCCGATTCAGCGCCGTAAAAGGGGATGAGGATCACCCTATCGAGGCGTTGCCAGACCACGAACAACCCATCGACAGCCATAAAGGGAAACCCCGCAAATGCCAGCCTCTTGGCGGTTTGTGAGAAAGAAAACCCACCCCAGGAAACCAGGTAAATCGATCTCGCGAAGCCAAGAAAAATCGCTCCCAGATAACCGCCTCCCAACCCTAAGAGAACACCATAAACCCCATACTTGGGGACCCACCAAAGCATGAACAACAAGGAGAGGAGAGCCATGAGGAGGTTGGCGCTGCTCAGGACCGCGAAACGTCCTTCCGCCAGACAGATCATATGGATGAACCGAAACAGTTGAGTCAGAAGAAGAAGCGCCGCGATCCCGATCCAGACCCCCCAGGAGACAGTCGTCGAATGGGATGTGACCGCGACCAAGACCCCGCCCGCCAGAACGCTCGAGATCACCGCGACGATCAGGCCGGTCCCACGGCTTGCGTTCTCCTCATCCGCGTTTCCCGATTGTCTCGAAATCGGAATGCTACGCGCCATCCCGTGGAGGACCCCAGCATGTGTGTACGAAAGCCAGTCCAATACGACTTGGACCGACTTCCAAAGTCCATAGCTCGCTGGTCCTAGAAGGGAAGCGATGATCAGACCACGAACGGCGGCAATAACCTGCGAGAGAAGAGTCCCGGTTCCATAGACCGCGGACTCCTGAATGGCGGGATGTAAAGAGGAGAGTTTTTTCATCCTTTCCTCTTGCGAATGCGTGGTTCTTGAAAGTGATCCCATTCTCTCCGGGATGCGGAAACTCCCCCACCCGTATTTCCATTGAGAATGAGGGTTGTGACCCCAGGATTGAAGAAGCTTTTCTCGGCAGAAGAGACTCGAGGATCGTTGCGGCCAAAGCGTTCCACCTCGGCTGACAAAACTCCCGCACCTTTCCCATGAACTACACGGATCTCCATCCCCTTCGCACCCTGGTATCGATCCACCAGCTGAGTCAATTCTTCATAGGCATCATCCGGTCGGTAACCATGAAAATCAATTTCGATTGGCTCGGTAGGGGTCTTCTTCTTTTTACGGGGCATGGCACTCGGCGGGTCTAAGGTCGACCGCTCCTATCCACTTCATTTGATTGTTGTTATGATACTCTTTATGTTGCTTGAGAATTTAATACCTCATGGGTTTCAAACACAACTCCACTATCCTCCGCAGGCTATTGAAGAGCGTTCGCTCAAAGAACTCTACCTGACTCTTTCAGAGAAGTATCGGTATGATCAATTTACACTTCTCGGTGGAGGGCAGGGAGCCTCTTTGAAACAAGGGACTCACCGCCACACTGAGATCTACCACGACCGATTAGCAATCAAAGAGCAGCCGACAAGCCTATCGTTCGAAGAATTTACAGACCAAGTGCTCTCAATATCCAAGGAGATTCGAGAGAAGATACGAGTCCCCCTTTGGGTTCTCCAGCAGAGTCAAATTCGTTTTCTTGTCCCATTCGA
>JAJDBZ010000242.1 GCA_029261095.1 Candidatus Omnitrophota bacterium
TATTCGTTCCAATTCCCAGAGAATGCTCCTTGATACGGTGGAGTCTTTCGGGACGATTCCAAATTCTTGTTACCAGGAAATGAATGCGTTCGGCCTGCTAGGATTGCGATGATTCATTCGCCGCATCCCGATTTTTCCAACAAGTGACGCTGACTCGGATCTGATCGTAGGGGATCTCTCCGCCCAGGTCCTCGAAGATAGGGCGAAGGCGATCCATACCCACCCTTTCAATGGTGTTTCCGATGCGCTCATGGAGTGCGCCATCGATCCACGGGGTGGGGTCAATGATTTTTTCGGCGTCGAGGTATTCGGCGAGGTACCCTCTGGTAGTCGAGGAGGCGCGCTCGATTTGACTAGCAACCTCTTCAACATTTTTTCTTCTCCCGAATAGATCGAAGGCCTTTTGTTTGGTCCCGTTCATGATTGGTTTGAGTTTGATCGGACTCTTCGGGGATCGGGTAAAAATATCCATCTCCAGTCCATTCTTCTCGCAGTAGTTGTTGATCGCTTCGAGGAAGAGGTCACCGTATTTTTCCTTCTTCTTTTTACCGACACCTTCCACCATCAGAAAGCTGCGATGAGTCGAGGGACGTTTCCTCCCCATGTCGCGGAGAGCGGCATCTCCGAATACAACATAGGGCGGGATTTTCTCTTCCGCTGCCAGACGTGTTCGAAGTTCTTTCAGTTTTGCAAAGAGATTGGTGTCGACCCCTTCCCAGGAATCGTCAATGAATGCTTCAATTGGAGGAGATTCGAACTGAACAAGCCTCGGTATCTTTTCTCCCTTCAGTACATCGTTCCCATCCGCTGTCACAAAAAGAGTTTTGTGTTCGTCGTTCCGACTCAAGAACCCTTGTTCGCAGAGTTGAGCAATCCAATCTTCCACATGGGATGCAGGCGATTCTTCCAGGAGGCCATAGGTGGAGAGTTCATGGTGGCGAAACTGAATGACCCTCGCGGCTTTGGAACCTCGAAGGACATCGATGGTGTGCTTGACTCCAAATCGCTGATTGAGGCGTATCACACAAGAGAGAATCTTTTGCGCAATGACCAAGGAGTCGGGGTTGGTTTCAATGTTCCCCAGACAGAGATCGCAGGCTCCGCAACCTTCTTTTTCAAAAGCCTGACCGAAATACTCGACCAGGTATCGGTGACGGCAGCGTGTGGTATTGGCATAGGATTCCATCTCTTCGAGTTGGGTGAAAGCAATTCTTTGATGCTCGGGTTCCAGGTCTACCAGGATCCTTTTCCAAGTGATGAGATCGGCGATCGAATAGAAGAGGAGGCAATCGGAATCGAGACCATCCCGTCCAGCTCTTCCGCTCTCTTGCTGGTAGTGTTCAATCGATTTGGGCATCCCCCAATGGACAACGTAACGAACATTGGTTTTGTCGATCCCCATCCCAAAAGCAACCGTTGCGACAATGATGTCGACTTTTTCATTGAGAAACTGTTCTTGCGCACGCTTGCGGGGCTCGTCTTCGAGGCCAGCGTGATAAGGGATCGCTCGGTATCCGTTGTCGTTCAGGGCCTTCGCTAGTTCTTCGACACTCTTCCGTGAGATGCAGTAGACAATACCAGACTCTCCCTTGTGGCGTTCGACCAGGCCACAGAGTTGAAGAAGTTTTTCTTTTTTCTTTCCCGACCTTGCCACCGAGTAATGCAGGTTGGGTCGATCGAAGGACCCCACCAAAATCTCTGGGTCAGGTAGGCCAAGTTGTTGGACGATATCGTGACGGACCTTTTGAGTCGCGGTCGCGGTGTAGGAATGAAGAGCAACTTCTGGAAACTCCTTTCTGAGAATCTTCAACGCTCGATACTCGGGCCGAAAGTCATGGCCCCATTGGCTGATGCAGTGCGCTTCGTCAATAGCGAAGAAGGAGATGGGGAACTGTTTGAGGTAGGTGAGAAACGATCCTCCCAGAAGACGTTCCGGAGCGACATAAAGAAGTTTGAGTTGACCGTCTTTGATTTGACGGTCGACCGCCATCTTGTCGTTCGGGGAGAGGCTCGAGTTGAGGCAGGCCGCCTCGATGCCACGGGAGGTCAACTGGTCCACTTGGTCTTTCATCAGGGAGATCAAGGGAGAGATGACCACCGCCATCCCCTCCATGACAAGCGCGGGGAGTTGGTAGCAGAGGGACTTGCCTCCACCTGTGGGAAGAATCACCAGGGAGTCGCGGCCTTCGCGAACCGCAGTAACCGCTTCTTCTTGAAGGGGTCGGAAGGAGGTATACCCCCAGTTCTGCTGAAGCAAATTGAGGAGGGAGTTGTTGCCCTCTTTCATCAAACCCACTCCTGATCACGATTTGAGGAAGTGATTATATGTGCAAGGACTACAAGGTCAACCCCCGACTTTCCTCGCAAGATTGAGAGGAGGAAGGACTTCCCCTCCTGAATCCGTCCGCCTTTTTCGCAACTTGCATCGGCAATTGCTGAATCAAGACAATATTCGTGTATTGACGGTGCGATCAGGAAACATAGAATCTGACTCGAGACTGATCGAATCTAGAAGCAAGGGCGGCACATTTCAACCAAGAATCGAGGGTTCGCAGCCCACAAGCACTTCGATATCCAATTGTTTAGTAGGCTTGCCGATGAATCTAGGAAACGTTTCGCATCCATACCCAAACTGATGTTCGAGAATCCATAAGTTTCAGACGCAAGAAAAGGCCATGAGCATTGTTGAATTCAATCGTAAACAACTCGAATCTATCGGCGATTATGTAACTCGCGCAAACGTAAACTGGTTTGCCGTCTTTCCCGATAAGTTGCACGAATTCGAGCAAGTTGCCGCGGCCAATGACCGCGAATCACACTTGGTAGTCTATCGAACTCGATCCGAAGACCCGCGAGATCATCACGTCATTCCAATTTCGAACCTCACAGAATTGCTGACGGAGAATTCGCTCACACATTCAAAGGTCAATGGGACGATTCGCTGGAACGTTACCCTTTACAATCACATTCTCCGGGTATCTCACAACGATAAATCAATAGACGTCTCCTCATTTCATCGGGTTCCACTTGACATTGAAGCACAGATTTCCAGAACTCGTCTACAGGCAGGAGATCTTGGTCCGCCCACTACCCCTAGGATTGAGGCAACCGTGTATAGGATTCTTCGTGACACCGAAACCGCCAAGCAGCTGAAGACACAATATGACTACTGTTGCCAGATTTGTGGGCAAACCATCGAACTTCCAGATGGATCACGATATGCGGAGGTCCATCACATTAAACCACTTGGACGCCCTCACTCCGGCCCTGATTCCACTGAAAACATGCTTGTACTCTGTCCAAATCACCATGCAATGTGTGATTACGGTGCAATTCGCTTGTCCCTCGAAATGTTGACTGTAAATGATGGTCACACCATTGGGGCAAAGTTTCTTAAATATCACAACACGAAGGTCTGCCCTCACTATAGCCAATAAGCATTTTCCTTTTTGAGCTTCAATCGTTTCGTCATGAGTTGGATTGGGTAATTTCGTGGGGTACAGGGAACAACTTTAGTTCCGGACCGGAATGATATTTTCCGGTCGGAGATTGAGTAGGACCTTCCAAGCACTAAATAATTGAGGCGACCCCTCGCTAACTCGAAGGGCCGCCTTTGCCATTTCTAATCTTTCCGGATGCGTTTTACACGCCAAACCGCCTAACTCCGCATCTCCACCGAACTAACCATCGCCGCTTCGCGGACATGGCGGGGTTCCTTAAGAATACGCAACCGGTCGTAAACCGCGAGGGCGTTTTCGTCCCAGCCCGCCGCCTTCATCGCCTCGGCGGCGCGGAGGAGTCCTTCACAGATCGCGTCGCGGTGAGTCCCCTTCGACTCGGGGAGGGAGGCCAAGAGTGCATTGGTCGAATCTTGAGTGCCGATGTTGCCGAGCGCATAAGCCGCCGCCAGCGCAACTGCCGGTTCGCTGCTGCCAAGTTGTTCGGCGATCGCATCCACTGCGGCGGTGTCGCGACGGTTCCCCAGGCTCATGATGATCCCGGAGAGGAGTTCGCCCTTCTGGTCCTTCATTGCTTTCCGGAGAACGTCATCGACCTCCGGGAAAGGCATCATCTCCAAGGCGTACCGTGCGCGGTGGGCGAGAACCTCGTCGCCCAAGAGAGCGGCGAGCGGTTCCACCGATTTGACTGTGGCGACTCGTCCGATCTCACGCAGGACATCGCATCTCTCTTTCAGATCGCCATCGGATTCAATAATGCCGATCAGTTTGTCCTCGTCTTTCTCGGTGTAGAAGAAAGTTTGTTTTTGTTCGTTTTCAGCCATGATGGTTAGTCTCCTTTTTCAGTCGGCGATATTAGAGCACCCACGGCTCTCTTTGAGCGCGTGACCGCATCCGGTTAGCCTCGGGATCGTTGACGAACTCCTGTTTGACCGGATCGAATTGCATCTCGCGTTGCAGCCACATCGCGATGTTGGCAGCGTGCACCGCGGTCATCGATCGGTGCATGACCTCAGGGTTGGCCACTGGCTGTTCGCGGGTTTTGACACAGTTCACGAAATCGCGAAGGTGGTTCATCGAGAAGTCCGTCATAGGGACATCGGGCGCCTTGATCGGTCGACCTGTTTCCTGCTCGTACTCATCGATGATGCGGTCGTAATCCTCGAGCCACTTTTCGTTGGAGACATCCGGTTTCTCGTAAGCGTCGGCGACAGCGCACCAACCCTCGTCCCCCTCGTACTTCACACCACAAGACCCCCGCCAAATTTGCTTCTCTTTATCGAGGTTGAGAATCATCTTGATGCCGTTGGCGAACTTGGTTTCCATGTGATCGGCGGAGGTGTCTTCGACCGGGTAATACTCGACGGGTGAGGTGTCGGTGGCGCCGATGCCGAGCTGGCATTGGGAGATGGTGTGAGCCCCCCATTCGCCAATGTCGGAAGTGTGCCAGTCGTAGTAACCGCGCCATTTGCCATCGACATACTGTTTGTTGTAGGGACGCCAAGGTGTCGGTCCGAGCCAGATGTCCCAGTCGATTTCTTCCTTGTCCGGAAGCGGCTCCTCGGGCAGCCAATCGTGATCCATGACCACACCCACCCACGGAGCAGTGTGAGCGCGGACTGTGTGGACATTGCCGAGATATCCGCGACGCAGGAGTTCGTTGCAGAAGACATAGTGCCGCTCGTTCATCCGCTGCGTCCCGGTCTGGTAGACGCGGCCAAATCGTTTGGCGGTGTCGACCACTGCCTGCCCCTCCTGGATGGTCATCGAGGACGGCTTCTCCGAGTAGACATCCTTCCCCGCGCGCATCGCCATGATGGCGGCGAGGGCGTGCCAACGGTCGCCGGGGGCGGTCAGGATCGCGTCGATGTCCGTGCGCTCCGGCAGGAACTCGCGGAGGTCTTTGTACATCTTCATATCCTTGTTGCCGTAGTGCTCGTCCACCATTTTCTTACACACCTCCCGCGAATCGCGTCGGAGGTCGCAGATGGCGACGAACTGGATGTCGGGATATTTCAGCAGGAACCGTAGGTCGTAACGCCCCCGGTTGCGAATCCCTATGCCGCCAAAGACGATCCGTTCGCTGGGCGCTACCGAGTCACCGAGACCGAGTGCGGAGCTCGGGATGATGGTGGGCGCGGCGATCGCGGCCCCCGCTGCGGCGGCGGTGGTGCCAATAAATTTTCTTCGAGTCTGTTTGGTTTTTGAGATTGGGGAATGCGGTTGTTTCGATTCGTTCATCACAAGGCCTCCATACGAATTAAATTGTTGGGCGCGGCAAGGTCGAACAAGATTCAACTCAAGAACAATCATTAACCGGTAATACGGTAATTGTACTCCATTAACGGGCGCTTGTCCCAGGGGGAGGGTCATTCGAACCGGCTTCGATTAACCCATCCATCTCCCCGCCATAAAACCGCAGAGACTCACAGACCCCGCCAGGACAGTCCCCCATATCAGATCGACTATGGTCACTTTGAGGGGCCAGCCTTTGATT
>JAJDBZ010000243.1 GCA_029261095.1 Candidatus Omnitrophota bacterium
GGCCCCCCTCACCGATGACCTCGGATATCTGTCCTTCCGTGAGAACGAGGAAGAAGCGAAAGATCCGACATTCAAGAACCCGCTACTCGACCAATCTGATCCTGTAACTGATTCCAAGGGTACGACCCCAGACTTGCTATATGCAACCTGTGTCCGCGTACCAGAACGGATTCCACATTCGGATCAAATCAAGCGAATGGTCGTGGACCTGTGGAATTTTGAACTGGCCCAACCGATTCCAGAAGGGAAGTGGCAGAAGAATCTGGCTCGGTATCGAGAAATGACTGCAACCGCGGAATTCCCTATCCGACTCGAGATTCAGTCTCCCAACATCGAATCGGTATCCGCTACTCCGGGATTCGAAATGCAAGACCCACTCCAAACCGACCTGGGACATTATCTCGAAAGGGAACCGTTGGTCCAAGTCGATCATCCCGAAATTCAAAGACTGGCTGGTGAAATCACAAGCGAGGGATCTCTTCCTTGGGAGAATGCGGTGGCCATTTATGAATGGATTGCTGAAAATGTTCAAACCGAATTTCGGATTACTCTACCCTCGGCGCTTGAAGTTTTGGAAACCCGCAAAGGAGATTGTAATGAGCAATCGACTCTCTTCGCGGCACTCTCGCGCGCCGCAGGAATACCCACAAAGATCTGCACAGGGTTGGTCTACCAGAATTTGGGTTTCTATTACCACGCATGGAACGAGGTTCTAGTCTCATCGGAACCGGAAATATGGATACCCATCGATCCCGCCCTTAAGCAGATCCGGGTGGATGCCACCCACATCAAATTTGGCGAAGGTGGCCTTTCCGATCAATCCTATTTGAATGGGTTGATTGGTAAGATCCGAGCCCGGATTATAGAAATCGATAGAGATGATACAAATTCAAAACCTGACAAAGCATTTCGGCCCCAAAATAGCGGTTGATACCCTGAATCTGGAAATCCCCAAAGGAGAGATTTTTGGTTTTCTGGGGCCGAATGGTGCTGGGAAAACGACCACGATTCGGATGTTGGTGGGTCTTTTGAGACCTTCGTCCGGAAAACTGTTTTTTGGAGAGGGCGCTCAGCAGTTTGAAACCCCGAATAACAGTAGAATCGCAAGAAAAATAATTGGATACATCCCGGATTCTCCCTTCCTTTATGAAAAACTGACTGGACGCGAACACCTACTGTTCATGGGGGAGATCTACGAAGTATCGCCGAAGGAACTCAATTCTAGAATCGAGCATTATTTAGAACTTTTCAGTCTCACCGAAGTCGCGGATCAACCGATCGAAGGTTATTCCCATGGCATGAGACAAAAGGTGGTCATGACCGGGGCCCTTCTCCATAGACCGGAAATCCTAATCGTCGATGAACCCATGGTGGGCCTGGACCCAAGATCGGCGCGAATCGTCAAAAATCTGTTCCTAGAAGAAGCGAGTAGTCGGGGGATGACTGTGTTCCTCTCGACGCATAGCCTAGATGTTGCTGAAGAGGTCTGTGATCGTGTCGGAATCATTTCTCGTGGTCGCCTTGTCACACTTGGTGTAACATCAGATCTACTGAACGACGTCGGTGATGAACGCAACCGGTTGGAACAGATCTTTTTGAAAGTGACGACTCCGGACGAATAATTCCAAAAGGGCGTTAAATGCCACGCCAGTTAGGCCGATTCTATAATCAAATAATTTGAGGTAGAGGTTAATCGATGGACAAGTCCGAAACATTGAAACGTGAACTCGAGGAACACCGAAGGCAACTGAGGTCGGTGGATGTTGAAATTGAGCGGTTGAAACAGCAGGTACCCAGCCTGGAAGAAAAAATCCGCCTAACCGAACAGAAGAATATCCAAGATCAAACGAAACTGGGCGTAGACCCACTCGATATCCAGCCCTCCAAAGAGGTTCGGATCGCTGCAAAGTCTCTTGAAGAGAACGCGAAAGTCCTGGAGAAGTTTGAAACGAAGCGTGCAGAAATCCGATCGTGCATGGAAGGCGTCGAAGTCTCCCTCATTGAAGATGAGTTAATCCAACAATCCAGGTTATTTACAAAGCTTAAGGAGCGAGAATCAGCGCTCGAAGATGAGTTGAAAATCCTGCGAAAAGAATTGGAAACTGTTGAAAAGAGGAAAGGCGAAATCGCCCTTCGAGTGGCGGAGAGAACCGCCGATAAAGGTTAATGGATGTCCCGTACCACCCCTCGGAATAACCCGTGATTCCTTCTAACGCCTCCCATGGGTCTCTGGTTTTTTGTTGGTTCTTGTACCTCATGGGGGCGATCTCTCTCGAATTTCAATACGAATGGCAAAAACCTAATCCTCATTGGATATGTGTTAACCGGGGCGTTGTCTGTTCCGTTGTTCTGTACCTCCTTCTTATTCCAACTGCGATTCTGATATGGACAAAGCGAAAAGAGTATTGGAAAGAAGGAATTCTATTGGTCCTTTCCTGCATAGTGGCCCTTGTCGCAGGTCAGTTGTTTGTGATGATTGTCTATCCAGAACTGAGCGCGCCCGATTTGGCGGCAGTTCGAGAGCGCAAATACCATCACATTTACCCGCCCGATACGGTTTTTTATGAGAAGTTTTCCGAAGATATCGAAATGGAGATCAAAACCAATTCGAATGGTTTTCGTTCCAGATATAATCCCGAAGATTTCAGGGAACATTCAACTAGGGTCGCCGTTCTAGGCGATTCTTTTACCTTCGGATTGGGTGTCGAAAGGGACCAAACCTTTTCAGCCGTACTGGAATCGATGATTGAAAATGAGCTGGAAACGGATGCGGCAGTCCTGAACTGTGGTATCGTCAGTTATTCCCCGCTATTGGAATCGATTCTCTATGAAGGAATAGTCGAAAAGTATCGGCCAAACTATACGCTCCTTTTCCTCGATGCGACTGATTTCAGCGATGATGTTCGTTACCTGAGTCAGGCAATTGTGGATGAAGGTGAAATGGTCTTTGAGATCGGCGGTAACGAACAATTCCAATACTGGGGGTTTGTGATCGAATCCTTTTTGGAGCCGACTCTTGTCAAGCCGATCCTCTTTCCCATTCGGAAATTTTTTGTAATGGTTGGCCTAGTGGAACCCCATCGAGATTTTAATCTGTATGATACCAAAGTGGTCATCGACGGCGAACCCAACCATAAGAGGTTTTTCATTTATTATTTCTCACAAGAGAAACTGCGTCCCTATTTTGAACAGACTTACAGTCACATCGAACGGATTTATCGTCATGCTCAATCGATTGGATCTGAATTCGCACTCATCGTGACCCCCCGGTATCACCACTGGAATCTCAATGAATGTCCAGAAAACTGGGAATCCCACCAATACACCGGTTTCGAGCCGTATCAGTTCGAATATCTCGATTTCTTCGACAAAAAATCTCGAGAATCCCCCTTCCCCATCTTGAATCTATTGCCAGCATTTCAAGAAACGGACCGTTTCCCCCTTGTCTTCGTCAACGATCCCCATTGGAATGCCGAGGGTCATCAACTAGTGGGAGAAAAGACATTCGAGTTCATGAAGGAAACCTATTTCAGCGGCCCGTAACGAGATCTTCCTATGGAGAATGTTCTATCCAACACATGGCTGAATCGGAGGGAATGATATGGACATGAATCTCTCATACTACCACGGGCGATCCTCCGAGGATTTGTACTACAGCCGGTATGAGGCTCTCCGATTCTCAAAACTGGATAGGTGGTTCGGCAATGATGTCCTTGATATCGGAGCGGGAGACTCCTTTCATTTGGATCTACTGACACACGGGAACAAGAGAAACGGATACGCGATGGACCTCAATGCTCAGGCCCGATCCGCGCTACAGAAGAAGGGTTATGCCACATTTGCCAGCCTCGAAGAGATCGACCGACAGTTCGATACTGTTTTCTTCACACATGTGATCGAACATGTCAGCCCAGGTGGTATCTATGATTTCTTTAATCGTGTGGCTTCTCTAATCCGTCCCGGAGGAAACTGTCTGATTATTTCTCCTGTGAGCAAGTGGTTTTGGGATACTCCCGATCACTACCGAATCTACGATAAACCTGCCATCAGAACTCTTTTTCGCGATACAGGGCTCATTGAAGAACTTGCGCTCTATCAAGGGTCCCAGAATGTTGCAGCCAGAGTCCTCCGACTATCCGGTCTCCGGAAGGTCGTTTTCGAATCGGATTCTTTATTGAATCTGTTTTTCTATTTTAGCAATTTCTCCAAAAGAGATCTGGTGATGGTTGGAAGGAAACCGACTGGATGAGTATTGTGTCCGTGTGAACACAACAAAGTTTTTGAAACGGTGGGGGCGCGGATTCAACGAAAATGATCTAGTGTCGCGGGACTTGAATATGGACGGAGCGGTGGCGAATGGGATTCTTCAATCGACTTGAACCTCTGAAAGAAGCGGATCTTCCAAAACGTGAGAAGTCATTTTTGCGTTTAGCGGGTCCTGGAGCCATCCTTGTCGGCCTATCAGTGGGCGCTGGGGAAATCATTATTTGGCCTCGGATTGTAGCCGAATATGGGGCCTCAATGGTGTGGGCCGCGGGCGTGGGCGTCTTCCTGCAGCTTTGGATCAACTTTGAAATCGGTCGCTGGACCGTTGTCACTGGAGAAACCATCTATACGGGATATTGCAGAGTTTGGAAGGGATTTGCGCTCTTGTTTATCCTGTTTAACATCCTGGGATGGTTAGCCCCGGGTTGGGCCAGGGCCTCCGGGTTGGCTCTTAAAGCGCTCCTGCTTGGTCCGGATCATCCCTCCTCGGATACCTTGTGGACAGTGATTACTTTCATCGGTGTTGGATTCCTTCTGTTTGGACCCAAGTTGGTCTATCAATCGGTGGAAAGGACAGTCGAACTTCTTGTCGGGATTATCACGATCTCTTTGATCGTCCTGGCATTTAATGTCGGGACTGTCGACCACTGGAAAGAATTGGGTAGCGGGGCTCTAAATTTTGGCTTCAAAGAGGAGTCGTTTCCCATCAAAGAGTTCTTCATCGCCTTGGTCTTCGCGGGTGCGGGCGGGACTGCAAATCTCTTTTATACTTTTTATCTGCGGGACAAACACATTGGGATGGGTTCCAGAATTCCAACGCTTCTCAACCCGCTCAGAGGAAGATCCGAAAAGACGCCTTCCACCGGTTTCATTTACACAGACACCGAGGCGAACCGTAAAAGTTTCAAAGATTGGTTTACCTACATTCGAACCGATCAGGTCTTGTTCTTCTGGGGGTTGAACTCGCTAACCATCGTCCTCTTTATTTTCGCCTCGCTTGCCGTCCTTCATCCAAAAGGACTCGTTCCAGGAAAAGGGACATTGATCTACGACATGGCGGCTGTTCTGGGAGAGGTATGGGGACCAACAGGCCGTACGCTCTTTCTCATTGTCGGCCTGGTGACTCTATTCTCCACTCAATTGACATTGGTGGATGGGGTCGCGCGGTCGATCTCAGATATCATTTACACCAACTTCAAAGGAGCTCAGAAGCGAGAGTTATCCTGGTGGTACCTGTTGGTGGCGCTTTCGTGGATGGTGGTGGGGTGTCTCTTGACCTATGTCATGGAGAGCCGGGGGGTGAGTGACCTCGGGTTTCTTTTCAATGCCGCTTACATGGGCGGATTCGCGATGGCGGTCTATGTCCCCATGACCCTCTATGTCAATCTCCGATATCTGCCTGCTTCCGCGCGGCCTGGAAAACTGAGTATCGTCATGATGGTCCTGGCTTCCACTGTGTATTGCGGGTTTGCGGTGTCCTGTCTCTTCTGGGAGGTCTTCGGTTAATCGGAACCAGTCTCACTTTCAGGAGAATCATCAATGTCCTCACCTACTATTTCAATCTTGTCGATTTGAACCTTACTGATCCGGCGTTCATCCGCGTCGAGAATCGTGAATTGAAACTCGTCATAAGACATTTCCTCACCGCTTTTGGGTAAGTCTCCGTGGCGGGCAATCAGAAATCCCGCGAGGCTTTCAAAATCGGCATCCTCTGGGAAGACGATCCCGATTTCATCCTCAAGGTCTTCTGCGTCTATCCCAGCATCCACCTCCCAGGTTCCCGGGGAAACTTCCTCAAGGATGTACTTGTCTTGATCGAATTCGTCTTCGATGTCTCCCACGATTTCCTCAAGGACATCTTCAATCGTAACCAATCCCTCGGTCCCTCCGTACTCATCAACGACGATAGCGATATGGGTTTTTTCACGACGGAACTGTTCCAGGACATCATCGATCCTTTTAGTTTCCGGTGCAAATAGCGCGGGTCGCATGAGTTCTCTGACGATGCTTCCGTTTGCGTCTTCATCCCGCCATCGATGAATCAGATCTTTCATATAAAGAATTCCGATGACGTTATCTCGATTATCCTCGATGACCGGAAGGCGAGAGAAATCGTGTTCCTCGAAAGTCGCAAGGACGACATCGAGCGTGTCATCAACATTGACATAAATCATATCGACCCGGGGGGTCATGACCTCACGTACTGGTGTTTCAGAAAGTTCGAAGATTGAGTGGAGCATTTCAGTCTCACCTTCTTCGAGCAAACCCTGCTTTTGACCCACTTCGATCAATAGTTTTAAATCGTCAGCAGTCACATAGGATGCCTCCTCCGAGGGTTCTCCTCCCAAGAGTCGGATGAGGAGGTTCGAGATGAACATCAAGATTCGAATTGGAATCCGTAGAAACCGGTACAGTGTGGCGAGCCACACGACGACCCAGGGAGCCAACCGTTCATGGTTATGCCTGCAATAGATCTTGGGCATGATCTCGCCAAAGACGAGAACCAAAAAAGTCATCGAGAAAAAGGCGGCAATTTCGGGAAGGCTACCGGAAGCGTAACTTTCGCCGCCCAACTGGCTGACCAGACGCCGAAAAAAGTCTCCCGCAATCAATGAAGCAGCAATATTGGCGACATTGGTTCCGACCAGGAGAGTGGTCAAATATTTACCGGGATTGTGAAGCCAGTCGTGTAACGGGTGTGTCTCTTCGTCCTCGCCGACAATCTTTGATATCCGTGCTGTGCTGATGGAAGTCAGTGCCACCTCAGCACCGCTGAAAAAGGCGGAAACAGCGAGACACAGCACGATAAAGAGAGGCTCAAGAATCAGAATCGTGGAGTCATCCATTGGGACTCACCTCCTTGAGTGCGCGTTCCCAAGACTCCCAACCATCGGATTCGTGATCATGACCCAATAAGTGAAGCAATCCATGGATGGCCAAAAAACTCACTTCATCGTCCAGTGACTGATCGTTCTCTAGCGCCTGACGTTGCGCGGTGGGGATCGAAATCACGATGTCCCCTAGAAGGTTTCCCAAACCTGGACCGCCTTCAATTTCCTGCCGAAAAGAGAGGACATCAGTAGTGGTTGGTTTTTGCCGGTAATGGGTATTGAGATCACACATCCTCTCATCGTTTGTGAGAAGGAGACTGAGTTCAGAATCCCCGCAACCCGCTCGCTCCATACATTGGGAAAGGGTCTGTTTAAGTCTCCCCTGATCTAAAGGAACGTTTTGATCGTCTTGTATATCGATTTCCATGGTCAGTAGGTCAGTATCCGATCGAATCGAATGCTCCGCGACCTTTCAGATTCCTCCTTGTACATCACAGATTAACCGGAAGGAACGAGTCCTCGATTCTTTCAACACTATTCCTTGGCCTCCTCGGTCCCGGGGCTCGGATTGGAGGGATAAGCGATTCTTCTGTGCATCATGGTCTTTAAGGTTCTGGTGAATGATTCCGTCATGATCCCAAGTTCTTTGAAAGTGAGATTACACTCGGAGAACTGACCATCGATAGTCTTATCGTTAATCATCCGTTGGACAAAAAGTCTTATCTGGCTTTCACCCACGAGGTTCATAGATCTTGATGCGGCCTCGATGGAATCGGCGATCATAAGGATGGCGCTCTCAATGGTTTGAGGTTTGGGGCCTGCATACCGGAAATCGTCTTGAGTAATGGTTCCATGCGGATCTTCCATTCTCGCTTCATCATAAAAATAGGAGAGAAGCGTTGTTCCATGATGTTCTGCAATGAACGGGAGGATCGCTTCGGGTAGTTTCGCTTCTTCCGCCATCTCCAGTCCCCTCTTCACATGATTGCGAATGATGAGACAACTCATTTGCGGAGAAATCTTTGAGTGTTTCTTCTTGTCTTCGTCAGTGAACTGATTCTCGGCAAAGTAACTCGGTTTCTCCATCTTCCCGATATCGTGGTAGTAAGCCGCCACTTTTACAAGCAACTGGTTTGCTTTGATGGCTGCTGCCGCAGACTCGGCAAGAGCACTCACATTTAGGGAGTGGTAGTAGGTTCCCGGAGCTTTTTCTTCCAGCTGACGCAGTATTGGGTGATAGATGGAGATTTCACGTAACTTGAACTCAGTCGTTACGCCGAGTAAGTCTTCCAGCAAGGGGAGTAGTAGAAATGAGATCCATACGGAAAGGACACCATTGATGAAAAGCCATAAACATCCCCAGATGAGCGGTGAAATATTTCCCATGAACGCAACATAGGAGGGACTTTGTAGCAGGTGGTTGGCGGTTGCCATCAAGATACCAGGTCCAAAAATCCAAGGGCAAGCGAGGTAAATTTGACTTCGGCGGTCGACACCGCTGATGTGAAATACAGCAAGAACCCCGGTGACACCCAATATCAATAGACTGATGAACTCCCATTGGAATTGAACCCCAAGAAGGAGAGTTGCCAATATTACCGAAAGGATCCCCAACCGAGAGTTTTCCAGAAATGTGATCAATATGCCGATTGACGCAACGGGGATGAGGAATTCGATCGGCGTCCCCGTTCCCTCGAAGAAGCCACTTAGCCAAGAGACCAAGAAACCGATCCACACAACAAAGGTGGCCACACCACACAGCGCAGATAAACGTGGAAGGTCTTTATGGATGCCCGG
>JAJDBZ010000244.1 GCA_029261095.1 Candidatus Omnitrophota bacterium
ATCTCCGCATTCAGTCACCAGGTAATCGAGATGGACCAAATCTGGGGAAGACGGGGGGAATTTGTTCACGAACAAATGTACGAGATCCAATCACCTCATGCTCGATTCTCTCTCCTGGAAGGGTTATTAATCGCTCTCCTCGAAGACTCTAGCTTGATCGACACGCGTGTTTCTTATTCCCTTGGGTTTCTTTCCAACCCGGAATTTCAATCGAAGGAACTCGTGGCCGATCTTGGGATCAGCCAAAAACATCTGAATCGACTTTTTGACAAATATGTCGGGATCAACCCTAAATCGCTCAACCGGATTAACCGGTTCCAAACAGCGGTTCGCTCGATTGAACGCCATGTTCGGATCGATTGGGCGGACTTGGCCCTCGAATGTGGGTACTACGATCAATCCCATTTCATTACCGATTTTAAGCGAATCGCCGGAGTGACACCGGTCGATTATCTCCACCGTTTGACTTCAGATCACAATTTTATCGTAGCGTGACTCACCTTCAAGAATGGAGGAAGTCAGTTTTTTCCAATACACTGATCGGAATCTTGGTAATCTGACTCCAACATTCGACCGAGATAGGAGGGAAATAAGGAATGGCCCGATCGATACTGGCGGTGCTTGCGGGGTGGCTGGTTTGGGGTGTGGTGTGTCAGTTAGGCGATGGTGGGGTGCGCTACTTCACACCGAAAGATTTCGATGAGAAGGGCCTGACCGAAAGTACCAGTATCCTGATCGTTTTACTCTTGCTTCGGGTTGGGTATTCCATCATTTCTGGAGCCACGACCGGATTGATCGCCGCCACCAACCCGATGGGGCATGTCTACGCTCTCTGTCTATTCAATTTTATCTTTGGTGCAGTTGTTCAATATCTCTACCGGGATGCCCTTCCGATGTGGTTTCATGTGGTGTTCCTTGTTTCGCTCATTCCATCGATTCTACTGGGAGGTTATTTCAGTACCGGTCTGCGATAGGAATGAATTGTTCCTGGTTTTTTGAGTATTTCTTATTGACCCTGCTGCCTCTACCCCCTACCCTCACATTGTCTATGCATTGAATTCTATGTTCTCCTAGCAAGCCGCCCATACAGGAGGAACCGGCCATGCCGGTTCTCAATACCCCTAATTGGAGGTTCGCGCCATGTCAAAACTCACATTCACCGTGGTGTTCATTGTCTCGGGCTTGTCTTATTTATCCCCCTCGCACGGGCAGGTTTTCGATGTGGATGGGGACCTCCTTGTGGGGCCTCATGAAGCCATAGAACTCTCACGTCTCTGGAAGCAAGCAGCACCAGCGATAGGTTCTGGGACAAGTGTCGATGCCTGGAATCTATCTGGGAACACCGGAACAGACCCCAATTCCAATTTCCTGGGGACCACCGATTTTCAGAACCTCGAGCTACGGGTCAATGGAACACGCGCCCTCCTCCTCGAACTCTCTGGAGTCCCCAACCTAGTCGGTGGACACGAAAGCAATAATACAACCATCGGGGTCAGTGGCGGTTCGATTGCTGGTGGCGGAGAACTCAACGCCGCAAACCGAGTGACCGACGATTTCGGCGCGGTCGGAGGCGGTAGCGACAATCAGGCGGGAGATGACTCGGGAAGCGGTAACGATGCGGCCTACGCTACTATTGGCGGTGGCCAAGGGAATCGAGCGCTTTCGATTTGGTCGGTCATCGGCGGAGGATCCAATAACACCGCTCAAGAGACCGCCTCCGTGGTGGGTGGTGGTGAGGAAAACCGAGCTACTGGGCTTCACTCCACAGTTTCCGGTGGGATCCAGGGAATCGCATCGGGTCGAAATTCGGCCATCTCGGGGGGGTCGCTTAATCGCGCGACCGGAGAGAATTCGGCAATCGCGGGGGGTGTCGAAAACGCCGCGATCGGAGACCAATCGAACGTAGCCGGAGGAATGAATAACGTCGCGGCCGCGGTGGGCAGCGGAGTCGCGGGTGGAACCATGAACCAGGCGCGGGGTTCCTATTCGACGATATCAGGCGGAGATCAAAACGTGAGTGAGGGCGATTCTTCAACCGTCTCGGGCGGTAGGGGTAATCAAGCCAAGTCTGATTTTTCTGCCGTTTCCGGTGGCCTTAGCAATCAGGCGATGGGATCCGCTTCCTCGATTGGAGGAGGAAATACAAATCGAGCGATGGAGACTGAAACGGTTATATCTGGAGGATCCAGGAACACCGCAAGTGCAACAGGTTCCGCCATTCTTGGAGGGAGTCAGCATTTTAATTCGGGTCTTTACAGCACGATCGGCGGCGGCCAGAGGAATAACGTTTCGGGAGAAGCCGCATTCGTTGGAGGAGGAGAGGACAACACCGCAGTCTCCAATCTCTCCACAATAGGCGGAGGTTTCATGAACAGAACAGGCCAACTCGGGAATCCTTCCACCATCGCAGCGGCCGCGACGATCTCAGGCGGTAGTGCTAATGCCGCGGTCGGAGATTTTTCCGCTATCGGCGGCGGAGGAGTCAATGTCGCGAATGGGTTAGCAAGTACGATTTCGGGGGGAGGTCTGAACACCGCAGATGGAGATAATTCCACGATTGGCGGGGGGACCGGAAACCAAGCCCCCGGAATCTCCTCAACCTTATCGGGCGGAGTTCTCAATGTCGCCGTCGGTGATAACTCCAGTGTGGGTGGCGGATTCCTCAACTTCGCGAACGGTCTCAACTCGACGATTCCCGGAGGGACCGGAAACATCGCCGACGGGATAGGGAGTTTCGCGGCGGGCACACAAGCGAAATCCCTTCACACCGGAGCTTTTGTTTTAACGGACTCGTTGCCCTTCGACTTCGATTCGATTGTCAATGATGAATTCGCATTCAGATCGACTGGTGGTGTCCGAATTGTGACTGGAGTCGACGGAAGTGGCGCTCCAACGAGTGGAGTCGAACTCATCTCCGGCGCCAACAACTGGGCCCCTCTTTCTCTTGTCAGCGATCGCAACCTCAAAGAGGAAATGGAAAAAGTCGACGCAAGGGAGATCCTGGAACTTCTCTCCTGTGTGGAAGTCGAGCAATGGCAGTACAAATCCAAGATCAGGCCGATCCGCCATATTGGCCCGATGGCCCAAGATTTCCACGCGGCCTTTGGTGTTGGGGATTCGGACCAACGAATCAATCCGGTCGATGCGAATGGTGTGGCGCTTGCCGCCATCCAAGGACTCCATCAAATCGTCCAGGAGAAAGATGCGGAAATCGAGTCTCTTGAAAAGAGAATCGAAAAACTCGAGAACCTAATTTTCAGCGAAACCTCTTTCGAAGACTCCACGGTTCGGTGAAATCGGTAGTCAACTTCAGAGCGGGGCCCGAGTCGATCGGCTCGGGCCATCCATGGTGTCGAACATCTTAACCTGGATATCCGACAAAATCGGACTTGCTTTGACTTGCTGGAAGACCGGTCCCTCCAGATAGCTACGCGCGTCTTCTTCGTCTTCAAAGTAGTAGATGCCGCCAGCAACCTGCTCGCGTTCGTTTAAGATCCAAATCTTCCAGATGAGGCCCGGGACATTGGCAACCTGATCGATCAATCCCTGAATACCCGCTTCGAGTTCCGCGGTGGAAGCCGTGTTTCGAAAATTTACCTCGAGAATCTTCTTGGACATAGGACCCTCCCCGTAATTTACAAATGGTTCATTAATTGTGAATCATTCCACGCTCACTGGCTACTCCAAAAAGCGTTCGATCCGATTTCTATCAGTCTCCGGTTTTGTCGAAACCCTTCAGTTTCTGGCTTAGCAATTCGAATGTTCGATCACGGTCGATTTGGAAGATGCGAAGGATCCTCCCGTGGTCCTTTCGGAAATCATAACGCAGATCCCAATCGACACCTGGCGCACTGACCACCTCGCTGTAAGTGAGCGATGGGTCAATCAACGCGGCCACATCGCCGAGGTCATAGAATCCTTTTCGAGGCGACTGGTAATGCTCGTTTCTGAGTCGAAAATCGTGTAGGTACCGGCCAATCTTGCCATGCGGCCAGATTCTTGCTTTCGATTCCTCCATCGGGCACCGCAGATAGGTCCCCGTATCGAACAAGACGAGCGGGAGTTTGGATTCAAAAACCACACGCACCGCTTTGAGATCGTTATAAGCGTTGAAATTCCAACACCGCTCAGGCCACTGTGTGCGACCATGCCAGAACAACACCATTCGTTCGGCGATTTTGGGATTCTTCAAATATGCTGCCGCGACATCGGTGCATGGCCCCAAGGCGATGACCCACAAGGGTCCCCTCTCGTCTGTCGCCATCGCACGTTCGATAATGAAATCGACCCCTTCGGATTCCGGAGGCTTCGCACTGAACTGAAATGGCGGCGCTCCAGGTTTTACCGGAAACTGGCCTGTCATCCCCGCGATATCCAGTAGCTCGTGAATAACAGTAAGCGATTTCTCGACACCATCCGGTCCCCCGGCATCTCCGAAGTGAGCCCCTACTATTCCCTCGATGTCGAACCGATCTTGTGCCACAAGCGCGAGCGCAAGAGCATACACATCATCGATTTCGGTTCCCGCGTCGGTGTCGATGATGACCCGGATTCGCTCGCCCGGCGTCGGCAACTCCGGAAGTAGTCTCGGTTTTGAGATCCCACTTCCCGCGGTCAGGGCAAGACTAAGAGCCCCCAGGGAAATGATTATCGATGCTGACTTTAACTTCATCGTATGGGTCTTTCTTAGTTGAGTGTTATTCATCGTGACTCCCATCCTTCCGGACATCGATCACATATTCTAGTTCTCCCTTAGAGATACTGACTCGGCCCGAAGCCCATTCCTCGTTTAGAAATGGACTCTGGAATGCGTAATCTGGAGAAAAATCGATGGGCTTACCATTCAACTCGGGAGTCCGATCACTATCCGCAAAGAAGGTGAACTCTCCCGAATCTCCGTTCCCTCTGTAGCGAAGAACTCCCCCTTCAAAGAGGACCTCTTGCCGAAGGATGGCCATCTTGAAGGATTCGAAATCCGAGTAGTCTTGGCTGCGCACGACCTCGATAATAATCGGCGTATATTCATCCTCGCAACGCAACCAGATGTTGTCATCCCATCGCCAACCCCCGGTGACAATTTTGACTGCCGCGAACGCACGTGCAGCCCGGGCGAAAACCCACCCGCCTTCCTCATGACGCTCTAGATCCTTCGAGAAACAGACCCGCATATCCCTTGCATGATCCGAAGTGCGGAGTTTTTGTGCAATCAATGTCCCCTTGTTCTGGATCGACCATTGTTCGTTGTAAGTGCTCCGATCCGTTTCGCACTGAGGAAACAGTGTCGAGTCCTCTCCGCCCCCAAACAGCACTCCATGCCACCGGTTCTGTTGGCTGATTCCGGTCCAGTATTCCTTCGGGCGGTTCTCGAGCATCAAAGTCCCTATGATGAAGTCAGGTGTGCAGTATGAATAACGAACAATCCCCCCATACTCCGGGTCCACGCCATAAACCGGTTCATCCGGTTTGGAAAGGGATTGCGACTCTTCATAGTCGAGGTACCGCCCCAATCTTCGGGACCTGCATTCATATACACCACGACCGGTGGGATCCAATGCCATATCCATCACCACCAGGGGCAACCGGTATCCCGTGGTCGCGATCACCGGCAGCGTTTCGTGCTTGTGCGCCGGTCGCCCCTCTCCCAGGTAGAACCAACTCATTGCGCGGTTACGGTCGTTGCCCGACAACCCCAAAGCTCCTCCCGGATACAACCGCGTTTTTCCGCCCCCGCGGATACCACCCAACTGCTCTTGCGCCCACTCAGCCCACCAAAGGTCCAGCGCCGATTTCACCAGGTACCTCAGCTCCGGATCATCGGAGAAATCATAGATGTTATGCCAGCCTTGAAGTGTTCGAGATCCGTAACCTGATGGGGATATTTCAATCAACATCCCACGTTTGATCCGCTCTCGAAAATATTCCTTGAGATAAGTCTCCCAAGCTGCCAGATGCTCTGCTGCGTACGTGTCATCATCATATCGGAAGGATTCGCCTGATGGGTGTGCCGCGATCATTCTTGCCGACGCCCATGCTGTGGCATCACGCTGCGCACTATGATTCTCGCTACCCCAAATCCGCCATGTGTGGTCGGGGTCGGCATCCGACACCCTTGATTCGGATCGTGCCCAGTCCGCGAACAATCCCCAAATGGCTTCGGCAGCATCCTCATTCAAGCGTCGCTCAGAGGACCCCGATGGTCCGAACATTCCATAGATTCGATAAAACATTCCCCCCATCCAATGCAACCCAAACTCGCCGACCGACTGTTTCTCCTCTTGGATTCTTTTCACAGCTTCCACAATCCGTGAGTTAGCACGGTCGGTTTGTGTGTTCAGCTGGAGTGCCGCGAGTGCAAAAGTCAGTCGGCTGAAGGCATATTGAATCACCTCACCCTCCAATCTAATGGATGGTTGTCCCCAGGGTGCACTCCCAGCTTTGCCGAGAGACTCTGCTTGCACCCAAGGGATTTCACCGATCTCTAACCCATCCCAACCCTGAGCAATTGAATCGGTCACAAGCCATCCTTCATCGGTGGTCAACAACAGGGGCTCTCCTCTTTCGAATGTGATGTGAATCACACCGAGGATTCCCGCTGGGTTAGGCGTATCGCCTACATTGTAGGCTGTCAACGCAAAAACGTTCCGTCCTGTTCTGAGATGCCGGGTGATGTTGATCGATTTCGCCTGATGAAAACCGTTGGCTCTGCCCAGAGGTATTTCATTTATGATCAGGTCGGCATAGTTGTCGGCAACAAATGCGCAGTAAGCGCTCTCAACCTTTCGATCGGCAGGAAGTGCGAACGATCGTCGAAAATAACGCTCTCCGACGGGAGCCAGAGTGGCTCCTGTCTCATCGGGCCCCCAGACCCATTCCGCGCTCTTTAATTCTTGCTGACAAGCGCCCAGCCCCTCATCGATGTTGTAGGGTGGCTCCTCAAGATATCCTCTCAGGTACTCATTTCGCCGCGATTCGAAACCATCGCGGACCCGCTCTAATTCCGAGTCGGCCAATGGACTTGCTTCCTGTGTCGGCAGAAGAAAAAGGAAAAGTGCTCCAAGAAAAAGTCCTTTCTTCTTGGGGATCGTGATTATGTAGATGGTGTATTTCTCAACTTTCGAGTCTGGATCCCGTCACTGAAACTGGGGATCGGGTCCTTCATCACCTCTCTCGGATGATTCTTCGGAAGTGAGATTAACATCAAGGCGCCGGGTCTGCCATAAGAAGAACAAAGGCTGCAAGGAGAACTTAGTTTCGGTAACCCTCGAGTAAAGAAATCAAATCGCCCACATCACTAGGGCCCGAGAAGTCCGTTTCGTTCCAGTGTTGGGAAATTTCAAACAAGTCTAACGGGAGAATCTTGGTGATCCCTTTGAAACTCCCCTTTCTTTGGGCCCGCACCATTCCCTCTAGCAAAGTCGACCCCTCGTCCTTCGGAACTCCCTCCACACCTCCAGTTTTCTGGGATTGGCTGGAATCGAGTAGAAGCATGATTTCGCTCTTTCGCCCACCCTCCACTAAAATTCCTCGATGGAATTGCCGCGTCGTAGTCGAGGCGTCCTTGACTCTCAATTTCAAGGCATCAGTTGAGACCCTGAGAGGAGATTGAGTCGCACTCAATACATCAAGTGTCTTCTCGTACCTCCCTCGGGCATGGGTTTTGTCGACCTCCTCAAACACTTTCTCCCTATGAATCTTCGGTTCCTCCAACGCCGTTTCCCTTTCTAAACCCGCCGGTATCACTCCTCTCGATTCTATTCCAATGAGAAGGTCCCCTTCAGGACGACTTGGAAGCAAAATCATGTAGGGGGCCACCACAAAAATCCAAAGAACAATACCGAGGGTCATTCGAAACAATCTCTTTTCAGTCATGAGGCAACCTCCTGTTGTTACGATGATTACAATATATTCTAATAAAATAGAATTGTCATATAAAAAAGGAAAACATGGCAGGTCATAGGCAGGGAGGCAGGGGGAAGGTGGTACAGTTCTTCCCTTGAAAATGGGGAAGGTTTAAACTTTTTCTTTGAAAGCCCAGGAAAGGCAGAAACTCAACAGGGTAAGAGGAATAGGGAAGACACTATGAGCTGGTTTAAGAGACCTCCCCGTTACACCACCATCAATGTCCCGGAGAAAAAATCGGATATCCCCGATGGGCTCTGGATGAGATGCGATAATTGTAACGAGATGATTTATAAAAAAGATTGGGAATCGAATCTCAAAATTTGTCCCAAATGCGACCACTATTCCATCCTGTCCGCACGCGAACGAATCAAGAGCCTTCTCGACCCCGGCAGTTTCGAAGAGAAAGATAGTTCCATCACCTCGATTGATCCTCTCCAGTTTTCCGGGTACGCCGAAAGTCTCGCCAGGAGCCGTAAAAGAACGGGGGAAAAAGAGGCCGTCACCTGTGGTCAGGGAACCATCGAGGGCTACCCCATCCAACTTGCCTCATTCGACTTCGCCTTTATCGGAGGAAGCATGGGCTCTGCAGTCGGAGAAAAAATTACCCGTGCGTTGGAGCGAGGGAACGATACAGGTCAACCCGTCGTGATTGTTTCCGCAGGTGGGGGCGGCGCGAGGATGCAAGAAGGAATGCTTTCCCTCATGCAGATGGCCAAAACCAGCGCGGCAGTCGCAAAATTACGGGAGAAAGGGACCCCGTACATATCGGTGCTGACTCACCCCACGATGGGGGGTGTCGCGGCTTCGTTTGCTTTTCTCGGGGATGTAATCATCGCCGAACCGAAAGCGCTGATCGGTTTCGCTGGCCCTCGTGTCATCGAACAGACGATTGGTCAGACCCTACCCGATGGGTTTCAGACTTCCGAATTTCTTCTCGAACATGGGATGATCGACATGATCTCCGAAAGGCGTGATCTCAAGATTCAGCTCTCAAAATTAGTGGCTCACTTGTACAACTGAAGCGATATCGGATTAATTGTAATCAGGCGAGAACAATGGGTTTAAAACCCATTGTTTACATCGAGTCTGTCCTTCAATAGATCGCAGTAGGTTCCTCAAGACGCGTACTGAGTACTAGACCTTCGGTCCCCCCGCTGTATCCCCTTGCTCACAAAACCACCTCATTGAACAAAGGAGCCCGTTTGCCTCTCGATTCGCGACTCTCAATGGATGTCCCCTTTTGTTGTAAAATAGGGGTGGGGCAGATTCGCGAACGTCCCTCTAGTCTGCTGGTCGCCTCGAAGACTCTCAAATCAAGGGAAGGAGAATCCAACTATGAAACAAATAACCGAATTAGTTGATCGACAGATGCGTGAGTGGGAGATGCGACGCGAGCGCCCACACCCTCAAAGCAAGAGGGGACCTGTGATTTGCGTTTCGAGAGACCTGGGCGCTGGGGGTCGATCTGTGGCCATCAAGCTTGCTGAGAAATTGGGGCTTGACCTCATGGGCAAGGACATCATCGACTCCATCGCCGAAGACCTCCATCAACAACGGCGAATGGTAGATATTCTTGACGAAAGAGGGAAAGAGACTCTGGAGCGATGGGTGGATGGTTACCTCCATGGCGCTCCGATTGAGTATGATGAATATGCTAAAGCGCTGATTAAGGTGATCCGTGCATCCGCCATTCATGGAAATATTCTCTTCTTGGGTCGCGGAGCGAACTGGGTCCTGGGAGTGGAGGAGGCTTTTTGTATCCGGATTGTGGCTCCCTTAGAAAGACGTGTTAAGCAAGTGATGGAATATCATTCGGCCTCAAAGGAGGAAGCCGCACAAATGATTCGAGAAACCGATGCCCAGCGGACAGAGTTTGTAAAGAAAGTCTTTCACCGAGATCATAACGACCCCTCTGCCTACCACCTGACACTCAATTGTGGAGTCTTCTCGGATGAACAGGCAATAGAGATCATCCGGAAGGCGATGACCATTCATGGAGTTCTTAACGATGAAACTCCAATGTCCGCTTGACATGATCGTCACGGAATGCATGGTTCTTTTATCTTTGAATAGAAGGGGGGATTGGAGATTTGCGTATCGGATCGCACATGTCGATATCGGGGGGAGTGGATAAGGCCTTTGCCCGAGGAGAAAGCGTCGGCCTCGAGGTGATGCAGATTTTTACGAAGAACAATAACCAATGGCAAGGAAAAGAAATCGATGCCGCCACCGAGGCTCGCTATTTTAAAGAACGTGAGAGGACTGGAATCGATCTCGTTTTCTCTCACTCAAGTTATCTGATTAACCTTTGTGCAGTGAACAAAGAAACACTTGAG
>JAJDBZ010000245.1 GCA_029261095.1 Candidatus Omnitrophota bacterium
CCTGCCTATCCTGATCCTCCGCAACGACACCGCATCGGGACTCTTCAATGGGGATGTGGGAATTCTCCTTCTCGGCGAGGATCGTGCGCTACGGGCTTATTTCGGCCAGGGAAATTCCTTCGTCTCTCACCCCATCGCTTCGCTCCCTAACTTCGAACCCGCTTATGCTATCACGGTCCATAAGAGCCAAGGATCGGAATATGACCAGGTATTGCTGGTCCTGCCGGAAGACCCGGAACATCGGCTTCTGACCCGCGAGATCGTTTACACCGGTCTGACCCGCGCCAAAACTCTTGTGGTCATCTATGGTCAAGGGGAATGCCTTAGCGCGGCGGTCGGAAGGAAAATCGAACGCGATTCGGGTAGAGATCTGTGGGGATCTTGAAATTCAAGGATTCTTATTCCTTGAATTCATATGAATTTGCGGAATGCAGAGATTCTATTTAGTGCCTCCCCCTAATCGTTAACACCTAACCGTCCCTCCGCTTGCGTTTTCTCATTTCCTTTCCATACTAGCAAAGAAAAATTATGGACGAATTTCCCAACCCTCATGACGATACCGCTCCTTCAATACTGGAGCGTATTGAAGCAATGGAACCTTATGTGGCCATCCGCCTGATGATCCTCCAGTTGGCGGCGGCGGTGGCCATCGGCTTCGTCGCTTCTCGGGAGATCGATATGTCCAACGCCGGTTTGGGAGAGTTTTCCGATCCGGGCGCGATGTTCGATCTGAATGCGATCACCCCGTTCGGTTATCCCATTCGCGAGCTCGTCTGGAGTGGGGAGTGGTGGCGAATTTTGACTGGGTTGTTTCTCCCCCCCCAATGGATGCTTTGGGGAATCGCCTGTGTCGGATTGTTCCCGTTCGCAAGATACCTGGAGTCGAGAATTGGAAGGATTCGATCATCCTTGGTCTACCTTCTTGGAGCGGTTACGGTGATTTACCTTGATCTCCTTGGTTTCCCGGGGGTCACTTCGGGCGCTTTGGGGATGGTGATGGCGGCGGGGGGTGCGACTTGGGTCTTGCTCCGGATCGATGGACTCCGCATTTTCATGTCTGGCACGGACATCCCCGGGGCTAGTTGGTTTGTTCTATTCACAATTGTTCCCTTCGCCTGGATCCACTCCTTCCAACACAACTTACTGCAAGGCACTGCTGCGACAATGACGCCTCTAGTTCCATCCTGGATTTCACTTTTGGCGGCCGCATTTACCGGGATGGTCACTGTCCTCCCCTTGCGTGACGGAGCAATCGAGAGTGGTTCGCCGGATGAAGCCACTTCTCAGGGTGGTCTTAGGCGACCCCAGATTCTTTGGGCTGTCGCCGGATTTTGGGGCGTGACAGTCGCAAGTTATGGATTCATGACCTGGTTCGCAGACTATCGCTTGGACTATCGAATCTGGAAACTGGAACCTGGCATCCAACAAGGGGATTCGGGAAGTCTCGCGGAAATGAGATTGTTATCCGATCGGAATCCACGCCAGCCCTTTCCAAAAAAGAGACTCCTGATTCACCACTTACGAAACGAAGATTGGGAGAGTTCAAAACTCCTCTTTTCGGAGATTCCCGCAGATTCGACGAATAGCCAGGATTTGGGTACGATCCCACAAAGAGGAGGCCGTTATTCACTCCTTAACTTACGCGGTCCCGGAAGATGGCAATCGTGGAGATTTTCAGGAGATTCCGCCAACTATGACACCGACAAAATCCGGCTTCTTCTGGATCGCGCGCACATGGCCCGATTGTCTGGGGACGATGATGGGTTGAGTTCGTTTCGAGATGAAATCCTGAGCGAGTATTCCTTGATGTTTGAGGAGCTCATCGCTGGTATCCACAAGAAGGTGGAGGAGAACGAGGCACTCCGAGAACGAAACCCTACCTCCGAGGAACAGTATCGAATTGCCAGACTCCGGGCACAACAGTTGAATAGCGAAGCCTACACCCTGGCCGAATTAGAGGGCGATTTGGGTGAAGCTCTGGTTAAAGCCCAAGAAGCGGTCCGGGTGATCAATGACCCTCAGATCCTGGACACTCTCGGATGGATCGAAGTCTTAAACGGGGACTATGAAAAGGGGATCAAGAGCTTGGAGGATGCACTCTTCGCTCCAGGCCTCAAACCTTCGGGAACGATTTACTACCACCTCGGAGTAGCTTACGAGGAGGCCCGCAAGCTGGATCGGGCCAAGGAATTGTACGCAAAAGCACTTCAATCCGACCTGGAGTGGTGGGAAGAACTCGATCTAAAAAAACGATGCCTGCCCTGTTTCCAAGAGTCGATTTCCAATTGACCCCAACCTACTTGGACCCAATATTTTTCAAGCATAAATCAAGTAAGACGCATAAACAAACAATCTAATTCCTGTATGATGACTCAAAAGACTTGACGTGATCGCTTCGGTTTTATACGATTCCATTGTGTCGGCACGTTGTTTGCTTGTCTCGGGCATAAGATTGAAAAATATTTAAAATCAAAAGAAAGGGGTCATCATGGAGCAACGGATGTTTCTTGAGCAACGTTTGAGCCAAAAAATGGTGATGACCCCTCGAATGCAGCAGGCCATCAAGATGCTGCAGATGCCCACCATCGAACTCGAGAGCGTGGTCGACCAGGAGATGATGGAAAACCCTCTCCTCGAGGAGATACCGGTCGACGACCTCCAATCCCCCGACAACACAGAGTCGAACGATGGCGACAAGGAATGGTCGGAGAACGGAGTAGATACAGAGAAACCGACCGAGGGCGAGAAGCTGGCCGAGGGAAAGATCGAACTGAACGACGATTGGGAAAAGTTTTTTGAGGATGGAAGCGACAGCTACACGAGCACCTATGCCGCTGGCTTCAATGGCCCCCTCGATGAAGATTTCGATCGGGTGATTCCCGATGACATCTCACTCCGAAGCGAGTTGGAACGTCAACTCGATGTCGGAGTGGAAACCGAAATCGACCATGAAATCGGAATGGCGTTCCTGAATTCCCTGGACGCTGACGGTTACCTGGGGCAATCGGTGGAAGAGGTCGCCGAACAAAGCGGGCAACCCCTGGAAACGGTCGAAAGAGTCCTCAACATCATCCACCGATTTGAACCGGCGGGAATCGGGGCGCGAGACCTGTCCGAGTGTTTGGAGATTCAGTATCAGCACGGTGGATACTCCTGTCCCAATTTGCTGGGCATCATCCGGGACCATCTTAAAGATCTCGAACACAAACGATATCAAAACATTAGCCGAGCGCTCAAAATCAGTATCCAAGAGGTCCAAAAACTTGCCGATGAGGTGGCACGGTTCGAACCTAGACCGGGAAGGAAACTGGTTTCATTCGAGAATGAGTATGTCACCCCCGACGCCTTTGTGGAAAAGATAAATGGAGAGTGGCAGGTTCGTGTCAATGACGATGGCATCGTCCCACTTAGAATCTCTCCAAAATACCGTCAGATGCTAGAGAACCGGGAGAACCTGGACAAGGAAACGGTCAAGTATTTACGAAACCGGTTGCATTCGGCGGTCGATCTGATCAAAAACATCGAACAAAGAAAACAGACGCTTTATCGGGTCACCAAAGAGATTGTCAGTCAGCAGGAAGAGTTCCTCGAGAATGGAGTCCTTTTTCTGAAACCGATGCGTCTCCGAGATGTCGCTGATGTGGTGGGGGTTCATGAAACCACAGTCTGTCGTGTGGTGAACGGGAAGTATGTCGATACCCCACAGGGGTTATACGAGTTGAAATACTTCTTCTCGACCGGGCTCGAGTCTTCCGGCGGGGACGATACCTCGGCAAAGAGCGTCCAAGCCATGGTTCAGGACTTGATCAACGAAGAAGACCCCAAGAAACCACTGTCCGACCAAAAAGTTTCCGACATGCTGAAGGCCAAAGGGGTCAACGTGGCACGCCGTACAGTCGCTAAGTACCGCGACATCTTGGGCATCCTGCCGACCTCGATGCGGAAGCGCGTTTAAAGCAGGCACTTCCCTCCCCCATACCGTTTTTTTCACAGGTTTACTTAAAAACGCTGCTCGGTCAAAATTCGCTTCGGTGAATAGTGAGGCGACAATGAGCGTTGGATTAATCAGAAACCCCCTTTTTCAGGAACACGAAACTGGATCCCACCCGGAATGTCCGCAGAGATTGGAAGCCATCGATCGGAAACTCGAATCGAGTGGCATCCTCGACGAAGTGGTGGCCCTCGAATTTGAACCTGCTTCACAAGAAGAGATTCTACGCGTCCATACTCCTGAAGTTTACGATACGGTCCTGTCTAAAGCGGAAGAGGGTGGTGGGTGGATCGATTCGGACACGATTGTCTCGCCACACTCGGGGCGTGTCGCCCTTCATGCAGTTGGCGCTGGACTCGCCGCTGTGGATACGGTTCTTGCTGGCAAGGTCGATCGGGCGATGTGCTTGATGCGTCCCCCCGGACATCATGCGACGCCGACTCGGTCGATGGGGTTTTGACTCTACAATCATATCGCAATTGCCGCCGAACACCTCCTCGAGAAAGAGCCTATTTCCAAGGTGGCCATACTGGATTTCGATGTCCACCATGGAAATGGAACTCAGGATGTATTCTATGAGCGTGGGGATGTCTTTTTCACATCGCTTCACCAATGGCCGCATTACCCGGGAACAGGGGCGAGTGGAGATATCGGGCGTGGAGAAGGCGAGGGGTCCAATCTCAACTTCCCGCTTCCTGGGGGGACGGATGAGGCGACTTGGTTCGCTTGTTTCGAGAAAGCTTTGGAGTCCATACGAGAGTTCGATCCTGATTTTGTCCTTATCTCCAGCGGGTTCGACAGCCACCGGAACGACCCTCTCGGAGATTTCCCTCTGAACGAAGAATCGTTTGCCCGTATCTCGAAGGACTTGGTGGCCCTGTCCGAGGGGAAAGGGATGGTGAGTTTCCTTGAGGGTGGGTATAACCTGGAGGCACTCTCGGGATCGGTGAATTCTTATCTTCAGGCCCAGTTGTGACCGAACCGACCACCCCACCTCGCGGAAGACTTTTTCATCAGATCGTTCGAACCAGCGGAATCTCTCTCATCGGTAAAGTCGGGGCCAAATTTCTCGGGCTGGGGCATTACATTCTCCTCTTCTTCGTCATCCTGGGGGCCGAGGGTTATGGCCAGTTCGGATTCATCCTGGCGTATGTGGGAATCTTCGCCGGACTGGCGGAGGGTGGAGTCACTTCGATATTCATCCGCCAGTATCAGGCGACCGATGAAGAGGATGAACATCGACGCCTCTTCGCGGGATCTATCCTCCTACTCACGATCCAAGGGATCGTCTTCTGGTTAGTCTGTGTCACCTTCCTCTTCACCCTGCCCTGGCTTCACTATCTCCCAGAGAGAAACCTGGTCTTCTTGTTTTCCACCATCGTTCTCTTCGCGCCGAACTCGGTTTTTGAGGGATCCTTTCGCGCGCGCTTCGATTTGAAAGTCCCCGTGCTGACCAACTTGGTGGGGTATGCCCTGTTTCTGATAATTCTGATCCCAGGATCCCCGGTCGACACTCTCGCCGAGATTGTTATTGCGTGGTGGTTCCTCGCTTTGGCACGAATGGGTTGGGTCGCTCTCGCGGCCTTTCAACACCTGAATCCCGACTTTGGGCAGAGTTTCGGTAGGGTGGGACATTTATTCAAAGAGTCAGCCCCGCTCTTTTTGACTCGTTTCGCGACCTATTTCTATTACCGCATCGATCAAGTGATGCTGAGAACATTTTTCCCCGAGGAAAGCGCGCAGCTCGGTTGGTATCTGTCGGCAGTGAAGTGGACAGAGGCGGCGAATCTCATCCCGGCAGTCTTGATGGAGGGAATCTACCCCGCCCTTTCAAAGGTCTACACCGAGTCATATGAGGCCTTTCAGAGATCGGTGCAGCGAGTTTGGAAAGTCTTTGTGGCAAGTTCGGGGTTGGTGGTTCTAGGCCTCGTATTCATTTTCTGCTTCGTTCTTCAATTCGAGATTGCAAGCGACCTCGCCCCCGCGCGGTTGTCCCTCATCGTTCTATCCGTCAATGAGGGTTTTGTTTTCTTGAACCTCCTCCTCTTCCAGGTCCTTATCGCCGCCGGTTTTCAACAGCGCCTCATCAAGGTCACGGTTTCGATGGTATTGGCGAACGTGATCATGAATGCGGTCTTCTTTACCACGATCTTTTCGGAATTGGGCCATGTGGGGGCGGCGACCGCGACTCTCTTGACCGAAGCCTTCGGGTTCCTATTTCAATTGTTCCTCATACGAACCTTGTTGCCAGGGACAATCGATTCGAAATCGCTTCGGGTCTTCCTGGTGTTGTTCGTGCTGGCCACTCCGGTCCTGCTCTGCAGGCTTCTCTTGGTCGAGTCCCCGATGCCTGTTAGGGTCCTCCACCTGGGAGCCTTGGCGATCTGGGCCGGATATTCCCTCTCAATTCTCTGGCACGAAGTGGGTAATCTGAAAGCCATGGTGGCAAGTCGAAACGATCCCTAGAGTCGGTAGAGGAAAATACCTTATAAATTTCCCAATTTCAGTTGGTTCAGGAGAAGAAGCGATGCGATGTGTTGGATTCTTGTGTTTGATGTTGTCTTTGACTTCCCACTCTGGGTTCGCCGAGGATATCAAGGCGGAGATTCTGAAAACAAAAGTCATCTGTAAACAAGAAGGCCGATATCTGGGATGGCCCTCGATCACAAAAACTGAAGGGGGCGAATTGCTGGTCGTTTTTTCGGGCGATCGAGATGCCCATGTTTGTCCCTGGGGAAAGACTCAACTGATTCGAAGTTCAAACAATGGGGAGACCTGGTCGGAAGTTGAGACTGTCAACAGCACTCCACTCGATGATCGCGACGCGGGAATCCTTGAGACCGCGAGCGGTACCCTGGTGGTTTCCTGGTTTACTTCGTTGGTCTTTACAGATGAGAGCCAGGTCGGCTATGTGCCGGAAGAAATCCGGAATGGATGGAAACGTCATATCGATAAACTATCCCCTGAGACGAAAACGAAGTGGCTAGGATACTGGATCCGGCGCTCGGAGGATGGTGGCAAGACTTGGGGTGATCCGATACGAACGAGCACATCCGCCCCTCATGGCCCGATTCGGCTCGAGGATGGCCGTCTCCTCTATGTTGGGAAAGATTGGGGGTGGTCTTTCGGGAGCGAAGTGAGGTCGGCGACGGATTACCGTCTGACTGTCCAGGAATCGAAGGATGAGGGTATTCATTGGAGGACGATTGGATTCATCCCCTTGCCCGAGGAGATATCGATCGAGAAATGTCACGAACCCCATGCGGTCGAACTTTCCGATGGCCGTATTCTCGCGATGATCCGTTACCAACCCGATAGAGACAACCGTTTCATGCAGCAATCCTTCAGCGATGATGGAGGCCGGACATGGACAGTGGCCGAATCGAGCGGGATTTGGGGGCTGCCCCCTCACCTCATTGAATTAGAGAATGGCTGGGTAGTGTGCAGTTACGGCCATCGCCGCGAGCCATTCGAAGAACGCGCGGTCATCAGCACCGATGGGGGAGAGACCTGGGAGACCGACCAAATCATTACCTTGTCGGAAGCCCCCAACGGGGATCTTGGTTATCCCGCGTCGGTGCAACTCGATGATGGTTCCATCCTGACTGTCTACTACCAAATCGATCAACCCGGCGAAAAGACTTCGATCATGACCACTCACTGGAAGTTGGTCGATTAAAATTGGAATCCCCGCAACCTTGAAGGCTGCGGGGATTCTATGAACCGCGTCGAATACAAAGCGAATTTCACAAAGGAGAGACGCGGTTTAGGATGGAGGATTCGTGTCGTTCGATTGAAGCGGGACTTTGCGAATATTTGATTCACGCTCCGCCTTGGGCAGGGAGATGGTTAAAACTCCGTTATCATAGTGAGCCTCAACACCCTCTTGATTGACCGGCCCGGGGAGAGAAACTCGACGCTCAAAATTGCCGACACTCCTTTCGCGTCGGATCATCCTACCCTGATTGTCTTCATCGGTCACAGTCTCATCACGCTGACCGGTGATGGATAGAGTCTGTCCCTCGACCTGGATATCCACCCTTGATTGATCGAGACCCGGCAGGTCCAGTGTGGCCACATACCGATCCTCCTCTTCCTGAAGATCCAACTCAGGGAGGAAGAAGGAATCCAAAGCGATCGCACCGAAATTCGGGGATGCCTGGAACTGGTTCAGTGTGGAATTGAACTTCCGGTCCATATGAGCCTGCATTCTTTGAATCTCCTCGAAGGGATTCCAGTCATCGGATCCAAACCCCGAAGAAGACCAAAAATCATCGGGAAGAATCGGGTTCGAAGATGGAGCCTGAAGAGGGAGATTTCCAGACTGGCGTGAGATCGGGGAGGGGGATGAAACCGAAATCGCTGGCGTCGATTCCGCCAGTTTCAATTGCTGCACTTGAGTGTGTAAACCATGGAGGTGGTAGGCCTGGACTCCGATTACGCCTATCAAACCGACCACCAGTACCGCAACCAGAAGCAAGAGTCTTTTCTCATTCATGATCGATTCGCTCCTTTCTTTGAAAAGAGATTTCCGACCAAGCCTCTATTAGGTTTCTTCAGCGGTTTGATTCATGATTCCGCTTCTTTTTCCTGGAACGAACCGTTATCGAATTCGTAACTCTCAAGCGGGTGCGAAGGTAGACCTTCTATTTGGATGGGAGTCCGCTTTCCCGGTCGATTCTGAATACCGGCAGGCTCCCGAAATTTAGGGTTCTTTCTCCGGTCCACCGGGGGAGATCGATTTTTTTGGTGTCGGAGGATTGGCTGGGAAGAACGGCCAAAAACCTTTGAGGAGTCGGTTGGAGAGTTTCGAGGTGACCGATCATCTGGAGGATCTGACCATCGGTCCGACCCCAAAGAATCGGGATTTCTGAATAAATCCTGCCTGCCTCTTGTGGGAAATACCAGACAGAAGTCAGCAGAAAATCGGGTTTTTCGTTTAACATATTTGCCAGCGCCTTCTCCTTGGAGGACTTGTGGTTCCAGAGGACCTGAATCCCTTGCGCCTGAACAAGGAGCCCTAAACTGAGAACCAAACCGATTGCCCATCTCGCGGCACCTCTCATCCTAAAAAATTCGGATAGAACCAAAAATGCCCCCAGGACACAGGGTAGAAGAAGATAACGACAACCTCTCTGGAGACCCCCATTGTTGGGGGCGATCACCGAGAGGAGGATCATGACGATCAACAAAGTCCAGATCAGGCCCCTTGTTTGAGGTCGCTTGGGTATCCAACCGACCGCCGCCAAGGCCGGGCAAGCGGCAAGGATCCCAGCATAAAAGACCTTTTCGGTGCTCAGTTGGACACCCACAAGGAGGGCTCCGACGACGAGAATGACGATGACCCCCATCCGTTTCCAAGTTGGATTCGGCTTTGGAAAGAAAAACCCGAGCAACATTAAGATGAGCAGACTCCCGGCGGCCCACAAATGGGCGGGTGAAGCGTCCTGGTAAGGTTCCACCCATGTTTGGAGAATTTTTGTCCAGTGTCGGCCCCACTCGTTTCCCGACCAGGGGCTGTAAGGTGAGAGGTAGGGAAAACCAACTTGGGCGGTGGTGGGAGCAACCGCGAGCCAGGAGACAAGCGACCCCCACAGAAGGGGAGGAAAAGTGGCGGCGACTCCCCAAGTGATAAAGGAGGGGAAACTGAATGATCGCCGTCTCGAATACCAAACGGAGAGGCACAATATTCCACCGGCCAGAGCCGCTTCGGACCGAAACAGTGCCGCCGCCCCAAGCCAGAGACCCGCCCGGAAAGGAATCTCCCTTTTCCGTAAAGAGTGCAACAGATCAGCGAGCCCCATCAGACCACAGCCCACAGCCAGCGTGTGCTCCCAAAGGACAAGGCTATATAAGAGCAGCGGTGTGGCTATCCATACCAAGGAGGCGGAATTCGCGGGTTTGGGGAGATGCAGTTCCTTTCCTAACCGGATCAGCGCGACCCAAGTGAGAAATCCACCGAGATAGGGAGCCATCAAGTATCCGGCCCATCCGAACAGACGAACTTAGTGGGGTACCAAAAGACGCACCATGGGTTTCAACCAGACCGACAACCCGCCAACGGGTGTATGGAAAACGACGGGGGGTTCGAAAGGGAAGGCATCTCCAGTTGGGTCGAATCGTTCGCCCGAGTAATCCAATTGGAGGGGACCCTTCTGGAAAGTCATTGCCTGGAGGTATTTGACTCCCATATCGCCCGCGAACACCGCGTACCGGAAATACCAGCAGAACAGCAGGGCAATCAAAGCAACAACCAGAGGGACACCAACGAGGAGGAGATGGCTTTTACGGTTCAAGGGTTTCATGGGTTCGGTCTAAAATGGGAACGGACAAAAAAGATTACCGACTTCGAACCCATTTGTCACAGGGGAAGGGTTCATTGACCACCCAGCGGACGATGGTGGGGCTCGAGAAAGTGTGAGATGTTGGGGAAGGCTTGGGAACTTACCGGGTGGATATTTCCGATAGTTCTGGTTTCATTGAATTTGCGGACTGGTCTCTGAGGGCGCGTACGATGACTTCGCCGTGGTGGCGCGAGTTCTCGATAAAGATCTCACTTGAAATATTCCCCGCCTGGATCACCCCCACCACATACATCCCCAATACATTGGATTCATAAGTGTCGGGGTTGAGGTTGGGTCGTTTCGATTCGGGATCTATTTCGATGCCAAGATGGTTGAGGAACTCGGTGTTCGGTTGGTACCCGGTGAGAGCCAAAACGAAATCGTTTTCGATGGTGATCTCTTTTCCCTCATAAAGCAGGGTGACCGAATCGGGTTGGATCGAAACCACCTCGCTGGGGAGGTACCCGGTAATCTCCCCGTTCTTGATACGGTTGGCGATGTCGGGAAGCATCCAATATTTGACCGAATCGGGAAAATCGGTCCGGCGGTAAGAGAGGGTCACCTGTCCGCCATTCCGCCAGATTTCCAAGGCAGCTTCCACGGCCGAGTTCTTGCCTCCGATCACCAACACCTTTTGGCCATGGTAGAGGTGCGGTTCACGGTAATAATGGGAAACTTTTGGCAGATCCTCGCCGGGGATGTTCATCATGTTGGCGCATTCGAAAGCGCCTATGGCGACAATGACGATGTCGCAGGGTTCCGAGACCTCGGCCCCATGGTTGTCGACTGTGTGAACCTCGAAGTCCCCCTTCTCGCCGCTCACCCCGGTTACTGTGTGATAAGTTCTGACATCGATCTCTTTGGCCTGGACAAAACGGGTGAGGTAATGGAGATAATCTCTTCGTGTCGGCTTGTCCTGAGGGATGGTCAGGGGGAGTCCATTCAACTCGAGAAGTTCCTTGGTGGAGAACCAGGTCATGTAAACCGGGTAGTCGATCATGTTCCCGGCGATGGGTCCTTTTTCGAAGACCACCACTTCGTGGCCATCGGATTGCAGGTGATCCGCGGTGGAAAGTCCGGCGGGTCCGCCGCCGATAATGCAAATTTTCATGATATTTCATTATTAACTGGAATCAGGCCGGGAGTGAATCCCGTAGCGCCGTCTTCCAGACGACCCGGAGCCCACGTAGCCCGGGATCCCCTTCCCGGGAGGGTCCACAGCATTCATTCGCTACCCTAGCGCGCCTCCTGCGAAGGGACGCCGGGCTACAGTTAACACGGTAATCGGTAGAATATTCCCCATGCGTATTGCTCTCCTCATGAAAACCTATTCCCTCACACGCGGCGGGGGTGAATATGACCTGGTCCGCCTCTCAGGGTCGCTGGCCGACCGTGGGCACAGGGTCCACCTGTTCGTCAACAAGATTGAGGGAGAGCGCGATCCACGACTCAGATATCATACTGTCCCGATGAAAGCCCATTGGTCCCCGCTCAAAATCTGTTCGTTCGCGAAGAACGCCCCCGAGGCGGTGACCCATTCTAGAACGTACACCGATGTGATTCATTCGATGACCCAGTGTTATCCTTCGGACATCTATTGGAATGGAGGCGGTCTGCAGATCAACTGGATCCCCGCTCGTTATGGAGAGGGCGCGCTCTCACGCGCCTGGCTGAACCCGCGTCACGCCGCCAACCTGTGGGTCGAGAAGAAGATTTTCCAACCCGGCAACTACCGTCGGATTGTTTGTCTCACCGAGATGGAGAGGGACTCCATTCTGAATCATTATCAAGTTCCTGAGGACCGTTTTCATGTCATCCCCAATGGCATCGACCCCGATCGTTTTCATCCGGGTGTCAACGACCGTTTCCGTGATGAGGTGAGAAAAGAACTCGGAGTCGAACCGGGACAAAAGATGCTGCTGTTCGTGGGAACCGATGGAGTCCGGAAGGGTCTGCCTCAACTCCTCGAGGCCCTCGGGAAAGTTCAGCCTCGCTTCGAGGGACTCCTGGTCATCGCCGGCAACGATCCACCGAAGCGGTGGCAAGGGAAGGTCGAACGGAACGGCCTTCAGAGTCGGGTCCGTTTTCATGGGCGCGAAAACCAGATCGAGCGCCTCTATGCCGCCGCCGATCTGGTGATGATGCCCTCGGTCTTCGAGGGTTACGGCAACGTCATCCCGGAGGCGATGGCCTGCGGACGACCGGTATTCACCACGAAGTGGGTGGGCGCGGCCGATTTTGTCACCGAAGGCGAGACGGGTTGGGTAATCTCGAACTGCAATCAAATGGACGAGTACGTGGATCGCCTCTCCCACGCGCTGTCGAAAGCCGACCTGGCGGAGATGGGGCGTAAAGCATCGGAGGCGATCCGGCCCTACACCTGGGATTGGACAGTCGGTGAGTTGGAGAAGGTGTATGAGTTGGTGATGAGGGAGAGGAAGGGGCAGGTTGGCCAGGGTTGAAACCCTGGGCTAATTTGGAAAGTCCCTACGGGACTGATTCGGTCAGGTGCTCGCGCCGGAGTTGTACTCCGGTGGGTTGGGAATGGATTGACAAGATTAGCATGGGTAGGAAGTTAGGGTGAGAGGAAAGTTTTCGGCGGGGTGGGTTCAGTCTTTCTCACCTATGCGCCAGTAGCCGGGTTTGCGTTTGTGGTGGGCCACCGCGACCACCAACACTTCATCCCCAGTACATCGATAAACGATGCTGTAGGGAAAACTTCTCAGAAGATAGCGGCGAGTTCTCCATTCGAACGGTGGCCAGCGATTCGGCGACTGGGCAATCGACTCGATTCCGTGATCAACCTCAAGAAGGAAGGATTCAGCTGCTTGCGGGCTTCTCTCGAGGTACCATTGAAATGCTTCCTCAACCTCGAGGCTTGCCTCCGGGAGAGTCTCAATCTTCCGAACGCTCATTCAACCTGTCTCGGAGCCGGGTCCGCACAACTTCCCAAGGGATCGCTTCGACCTCCCCCGCGTCGTAGGCTCGAATCCGCTCAGCGATCTCTTCTCTCCAAGCTGCTTCGACTACGTCCTCCTCACTGGGTTCCAGGCTCCGGAGCAAGGCTCCAGCCAGGTCGGCACGCTCCGCCTCGGGGAGACCCATGGCCTCGTCAAAGAGAGATTGCGCTGTTCTTTCCATACGACCATCCTAACAAGTTTTCGGTCTCTTCGCGAGCGGTTTTCGCCAAATAAAGTCTTCGGCTGGGGGAGTGAAACTCCAGTCGAACATAGGTCCCGGAATCACAGTTCCGGAACCAGCACCTTCATGGGGGGGGGTCGGGACCAGCACCCCTGGAGTGTGGACTCCGGGACCAGCACCGATGGGTGTTTGCGAACTGGAATACTCTCGGTTATCTTCGGCCTCATGTCCTTCGCCGCCCTTCTTTTCGATTTCGATGACTGCCTCTTTGCCACCGCCGATGACCGGGCCTGGAACACGGTGAGGACTCTGCATGAGGCGGGGTACGAAGAGGTCGTTTTCGAGAAAGCGCGCGCGGAGATCGGGGGCGAGACCGCGATTCGGATGATGACCACCGCTGGAATCGATGACGATGAAATTGGACATCGGCTCGCAAGCCTCTATGAGGAGACCAACCGTCGGGAGGGATACCCCAAAGCGGTTCCCTACCCCGAAGTCCTGGAGACGCTCGAAGCTCTCAAAGAATTCCCGATGGGTATCTTTTCCGCCTCCCTCCGCGAGGCCATCGTCGGTGTGCTCGACCGACACAACCTGTCCGACCGGGTCGAAGCGATCATCGGACTCGAAGACGCCGAGGAAAAGCCCTCGCCGGATGGACTTTTCAAATTGTGCGACCGGATGAAGGTCGAACCGAAGGACTGCCTGTTTATCGGCGACAACCCAAAAGACATCAAGACCGGGAAAGCCGCTGGAACCAAGACCGCCGCGGTCCTGCATGGCATCGGAACTCGGAAGGACTTGCAAAAGCAGGACCCCGATTTCATCCTCGAACAGTTTTCCGATCTGATTTCAATCGTTCGAGAAAGGTAATCCATGAGCGCTCCCATTCTCTCCATCGACATCGGCGGCACCAAA
>JAJDBZ010000246.1 GCA_029261095.1 Candidatus Omnitrophota bacterium
GTTCCGGTGGTCTCTATAACAACAAGATCCACCCGAGCGATCCGATGGTGAACGCGGACAATCCCATCAGCGAGTGGAATAGTTTCTATATCAAGATGGTTGGAGAAAAGGTTACGGTCAAACTGAACGATCAGCTCGTCCTGGATCAAGTGGTGATGGAGAACTACTGGAATCGTGACAAACCGATCTACCCCACCGGACAGATCGAACTCCAGAATCACGGGAACACGCTGTGGTTTAAGAACATCTACATCCGTGAACTGACCAAATAGGGGTTAAACCGGGTTGAGCTAGTGTTTATCGGTCGGATGGTTCCAGACCCTGCCTATCGTAGAGAGCGATGGCGGCGCCAAGAATTTCTATCGTCTTTCGGATGCACTCCTCGTCCATGTTGCTCCAGTGGTCCCGCCGAGTGTGGTAGAAATCCGCGGGGTGGGGGTCCATAGCGCAGAGTGCCGCGGCACGATGGTTCCCCTGCGTAAACGCCGCGCCATCTGTGGAACCGACGGTCACAGTCGCAAAGGGAAGATCCATTCCAGCATCCTTCCCGGCAGTTTGAAGAAGCCTGCAAACTGCCGGGTCATGTTCGACAGTGCCGTTCATGTCTTTGTTGTAGACCGACAGATGGTCCAGGTCGCGAAAAGTATCGAGAGCAACGAAGACGGTCTCGACATCCCGATACTCATCCCCATGCGCGTCGATGAAAGCCTTTGCGCCCCGCAATCCTGCCTCTTCGGAGCCAGTGATGAGATACCCAATTTCGGTATTCTCAAGGCGACAATTCTTTTCATGGAAATCTTTGGCGATAGCAAGAGAGATAAAGACACCACTAAGGTTATCATTGGCGCCTGGGGAGACTACTGAGAAATGGGTATAGAACAGACCCACCACCGCCCCCGGCAAGAAAACAAATTGTAGGATGAACATCCACCCAACAACTGTCTCCATTTCGCCAAAAAGGAGCGGGAGGATGACGATGACAAGATCGATGACAAACTTGGCGACGAGGGCGAAGAGACTGTAAAGGAGCAGGAAGGGAAACTGTTCGGGACAAAGATAATTGAACCGCCACTCATAAGCCGCATCCGGATGTGAGTTCAAGATGATCCGCCGCTTGACTTCCCCCGTTGGTTTTTGAAATCCCAGAACATTGTACGAAGTTTGTTTCGGGAAGAAGGGGTCCAAAAATAATCGGTAACGGATCAATACCCAATAGACTGTGGCGACTCCTAATCCACTCAGGGCCAACGCGATCAGAGGCGATATCCAGTAACTGAGAAATGATAGGATTAAAAGGGTCGAGGAGACCCAAGGCATGCTCATGAATGCTTTCTGTGCGACTTGGAAGGGCTCCAGATCGACTTCACCATCGCAGTAGTGGCTCAATTCCTCCCGAACCGATTCTTGGAGTCTGCCCTCTCCCTCGCTCCCCGGTGGTCTAGGACCAAAATTTTCAATAACCTCTTTGGTTCTCTCTAGAACATAGCGAGAAGAGGACTTGAGGGCCTCGGAGGCAAAGAATGTTGGGGGCCGGGCAGATTGAGACATGTCATCCTTTCTCCTGAGGTCCAGAGGGGATACTAACACCTCGATCAAACCCGGTCAGGAGAGGATGCAGAAAAACTCGCAGCAATACTTAACCAATCACCCAAACAACAATCGATCCAACCCCACCACCAGACCATCCAACTCCCGGACCCTCCGGCAAGCAAGCACCACACCCGGCATGAAACAGGATCGGTCGATGGTGTCTTGACGGATCGAGAGGGTCTGGCCCGGGGCGCCGAGGAGGACTTCCTGGTTGGCGAGTTGGCCGGGCATTCGGACTGAGTGGAGGCGGATGCCCCGGTGAGATCCACCGCGAGCTCCGTCGATTAACTCCTTCTCCGATTCGGGTCCCTCAAAATCGGGGAGACCAGCCGCTTCCCGAGACAGCGCCATCATCTCGGCAGTTTTGACCGCAGTCCCCGAGGGGGAGTCCGCCTTAGCGGGGTGGTGGAGTTCGATAATTTCAGCACGATCCATGTGTTTGGCCGCTTCCGCCGCGAACCGCATCATGAGTACGGCGGTAATGGCAAAATTGGCGGCGATGACAAAGCCACGCTTCTTGTCGGCGCACATCTTATCTAGGACCTGGAATTGGTCCTCGGTCAATCCGGTTGTGCCGATGACCCCATGGGCCCCTGCATCGAGGATCGTTTCGCAGTTCTTATACGCGCAGGAGGGGTGGGTGAAATCGACAACGACACATCCCTTGTTCGACGAAAGCGTCTCTGCGAGGTCGTCATCCATATCTATAGACGCGATCAAGTCGAGGTCATCCGCTTCGGTGACCGCTTTGACCGCTTCGCGGCCCATTTTTCCTAGAGCACCATTGACTACGACAGGAATCTTAGACATCTTTATTAGCCTCTTTGCTATTTGCGAGTGGTAACCGAAGATAGGGGAACACCAATCCAAGGGGAGATTCAAGCATATTCATTTGTATGAATCCAGTTAGACAACGTTTTCCGCTCCAGCGGGGATTTCTGATTTCGGTTTTGTTCTTGATTTCATGCCTGTTCATGAGTACATGGCATGTCCAGGCGAAGGACCGGCCGGTGTGGGTTGAAGCGATCGAACTCTACCCTGTTGGACAAACCGATCCATTTACAAACGAAATTCATCGTCTTCAGGTCCTTAAACTGAGCGAACAAGAGCAATTTCAGATCGGTCAAATCGACCCAATCGCTAATCCCGATGAATACTTTTTGGCGGATAGGTATGAGGACTGTTACCAATCTCTCCAACTCATGTTTGATCGTCATGAGTTTGAAGAACGAGGACGGTATCGCTTTGAAAAGGATTTTGTCCCACATGATTTGAGCCAAATTGCTCCCAGCGGCAACAACCGAACCTACTCAATCCATATTGATCGTTACGCCGATGACCGATGGCAGGGTGAATATTCTGGTGCGATCCTACTGATTCCAGGGACTGGATCCTATGGCGGAAACTACATGAAGTTCTCCCTTTCCATGGCAGTCCTCAAAGGCTACATCGTCTATGTGTTGGATCCGCCTTCCCATGGTCGAAGCCACGGTCACAAATTGATTACCCAGAACGAGGATGCAGATGGAACAGGTGTCTACCTGGAAAGGGCAATCGGTGGGGATGGGCGGTGGGCCTTGGAGAACGCATTGGAACCTGAATGGGAAGAGATCCACGACACCGACTTTTCCCTTCGCCACATCATCACCTCTGTCCAGGCTATTGGGCGTCGAATCGCTAAGCGAGAAGAGGAAAAACTACGGCATCTCGATGACATCTATCGGACTCTTCCTCCGGAAATGCGTGATATCGGGTGGTTTGGCAAGCCGATCGAGGAGTTGACACATGTAACGCTCATGGGGACAAGCCAAGGGGGCGAGACTGCTTTCTGGGCGGCGGATCCGAGAACCACCGGGCAAGGGCAGGGCGGCGCCTATAACATTTTTTATCCCTTTGACAGTGCGATTTGCCATGATATTTATAACTCGGCTTACGATGCACCCCAAGCGAAGATGCGGATTCTCCGTTCGGGAATGGGCGGTCCCATTGTTTCGAGTATCATGGAAGGCAAAGACTCTCTTTGGGCCAATGGGGACTGGACAAAGTACTATGAAGGAAACTCGCTGTTCTTTCGTGCTTCAGATCGTTGGGTAAGATGGCGCTACGATCTCAATGACTATCGAGATCTCCTTAAGTTTGGCGAAGAATACCGTGAATTCATTCCCAACATGAAAATCCCGGTGCTAGTGGCGATCGCTAAGAGAGACCTTCTCTATTCTAGCGATGGTCATGCGCGCAATCTGGTTAAAAAACTGTTCAATAAAATCGGAAGATCAACATCGGATACCCTCTGGCATTTAGAATATAACACTCCTCCCGGAAGACTGGGTCACCAACTTTTGGTCAACTATACGTTCGATTTTCTTGGGTTGGTGGATGATTGGATTCGATACCGGTCACAGGGACCGGGATCGGACTTCGATTACGATTCGAATCTTTGGGAACGTAAACAATAAATTTCAAATGACGGCGCTTTGTGAGGAGACTTGGAACCATGGTGGATGAAATCAAAGTGGGGATGATCGGTTTAGACACCTCCCATACTGTCGCATTTACAAAGATGCTGAACGATCCCGAGAACCCCAACTACATTCCTGACGCTCGGGTTACTGTTGCGGTCCCTACCTTCAGTGAAGATGTCGATTCGAGCGTCAGTCGAGTAGAGGGATTCACCCAGCAACTACGCGACGACTATAATGTGAAGATCGTCGACACTGTAGAAGAGGTCTGTGAAGAGACGGATGCGATACTCCTTGAGAGCGTTGATGGAAGGAGACATCTGCCGGAGTATCGTCACGTCGCAAAGAAAGGACTCCCCTGTTTTATCGACAAACCGTTCACCGCAAGTCTTGATGACGCCAAAGAAATCGTCCGACTTTCGCAAGAGAACAGCGCACGCGTCTTCAGTTCATCATCGCTCCGAATGGTACCGGATGTCAGAAACATCAAAGACAACCCAGAAATGGTGGGAGAGATCGAACGGGTCCATGTCTTTTCACCTGCCTCGCAAGAATCGACGAATCCGGGGTTGTTCTGGTATGGGGTTCATGGGGTTGAAATCATTTATACCCTCATGGGCGCGGGATGCGATTCTTTGATGGCGGTTAGCGAAGACTCCGGTGATTCGATCATCGCAAAATGGAAAGACGGCCGGACTGCGACCTACTCGGGGACACGCCTCACACGGCATGATTACGGGCTGGTGGTCCATGGAACCAAGGGCACAAAAGCATTGGTCTGTAACCTGAAAGACATCTATGTTCCTCTCGTTAAAAGTGTCATTGAATTCTTCCGCGGCGCTAAACCTCCTGTCCCAGTCGAAACCACACTTGAAATGATGGCCTTCATTCAGGCGGCCCTGGACTCCAATGGAGAGTTTGTCGAACTTGAAATCTAGGACCTTATTCAATCCTTCCTTTTAAGCATCTTTGTGAACAACCTGTGACTGAGATCCCCAAAATGTGGATATTTGTTAACGGAACGGTTAAGATCGATTGACAGAGAGGTGAAATTTAACCTAAAATTAAAGGGGCACTGGGGTAATATTCCCGAATTTAGGCAATGTGAAGACTTCACAAAGATGATCAAATGACAAAAGCGACCGAATCCCTCATCGACAGGCATTGGATTCCCTTGTTCATAGACCATCTCCGTGGCGAGCGTGGGATGAGCGAGATGACCTGTCAGGCTTACGCGTCAGATATCCGCAACTTTTGCCAATTCCGCTTCACAGAGGGTCCTATTACTTGGAAAGAAGTCAGAAGCGTCGACTTGATTGGCTTTCTAGAGGACCAGCATTGTCAGGGAAAAAAGAACTCCACGATAGCGCGTTCGTTATCCGCCCTGAAGTCATTGTTTCGATTTCTCCTCACTGAACGTGAAATTGAAAAGGACGTGAGTGCATCGGTTGAAAGGCCAAGACTTCGACGGCCTCTTCCCCATCCGCTTTCTGAGCAAGACATTGCTCAGATTCTAGATGCGCCTTCTCCAGATACTCCTGTGGGCCTGCGAGATCGAGCGGTTTTTGAAATGATTTACGCTTGCGGTCTTCGGGTTTCTGAGGTCTGTTCCCTCACTCATGAGAATCTTCATTTGGCAAGTGGTTATCTCATTGTCGAGGGTAAAGGAAAGAAAGAGAGACTCGTTCCGGTTCACGCACGGGCCAAAAAAGCCCTCCTCTTTTATCTCGAGAAAGGCAGATCGGATCTCGATCCGAACAACCGTTGCCCTTCACTTTTTGTCGGACAACGTGGCGGTCCGTTGTCACGAAAGACTGTCTACAGCCGTCTCCGTCGATATGCTCTCATGAAAGG